>JBOHED010000378.1:0-4604 GCA_050700915.1 Actinopolymorphaceae bacterium
GGTGTCCATCCCGAGGAGCGGGCACAGGGCCAGCTCTTCATCGTCGATGTCGCGCTCGGTGTCGACACCCGACCCGCCGCGAAGACGGACGAACTGACCGAAACCGTTGACTACTCCCGGCTCGCCATAGACGTGGCTGACGCGGTGGGGAGGGATCCTGTGGATCTCCTCGAAACGGTGGCACAGCGTGTCGCTGATCTGTGCCTCGACCAATCGCTCGTCGCGGAGGTCGAGGTCACCATTCACAAACCAGAGGCGCCAGTCGGTGTAGAACTCGACGACGTCGCCGTCACCATTCACCGGAGCCGTACGTGACCGAGACTCCCAACCCTTGGATCATCGACGCCGACACCTTGACCGGTGGAATGCGCCCTATCCGCCGCGTCGTCATCGCCCTGGGCAGCAACCTGGGCGACCGGGCGGCCAACCTGCAGGGTGCGTTCAACGCCCTGGCGGACACTCCGGACGTGAAGGTCGTCGAGGTCTCGCCGGTCTATGAGACCGCGCCGGTCGGGGCGCCCGAAGGATCTCCGTACTTCCTCAATGCCGTCGTCGTCGTCGACTCCACCCTGCATGCCAGGACCCTGCTGGAGCGGGCACTGGCGATCGAGGACGCGTTCGGGAGAGTACGCACGGAACCCGGCGCCCCCCGCACCCTCGACGTCGATCTGCTGGTCGTCGGCGACAAGGTGGTCGACGAGGACGACTTCGTACTCCCGCATCCGCGAGCCCACGAACGTCCCTTCGTGCTCGTTCCGTGGGCCGCTGTCGACCGCGACGGCGAGATCCCCGGTCAGGGCCGGGTCGGTGATCTCGTTCGGGTGATCGACACCACGACCATCACCCGGGTCGACGGCCTCGAGCTCAAGATCGAATGACGCCGGTCCGCACCACGCGTCTCGTCCTGCTCGTCCTGCTCCTTCTGCTCGGGGCCGCGCTCGGCTGGAGCGGTGTCGCGGTCCTCGAGGCGACCGGCACGATCGTCGCGAGAACCCCGTGGTCGGCTGCGGGTGGGCTTGCGTTCTTCGCTGCCCTGCTCCTGGCCGGTGCGTGGTACATGTACGACCGTGTCCACCGCCAACAGCGCCGCGTCGAAGCTCTGACCGCCGTCCGGCTGCTCGCCCTGGCGAAGGCGAGCGCGCTGGTCGGTGCGCTGGTCGCGGGTGTCTATGCGGGGTTCGCGGTCCACTTCGTACCCGTCCTGGACACCCCTGACGGTCGCGAGCGGGTGGTCCGTGGGGTCGTGACCGCTCTCGCCGCTCTGGTCGTGGTCGCGGGCGGTCTGCTGCTCGAACGCGCGTGCAAGGTTCCCAAGGGCCCGGACGACGCCGAGAACGAGGCGGGCTCCGGCCGTCACGGGGATGCCCGCTGAACCGGCCAGGCTGAACCGGCCAGGCTGAACCGCCAGGCTGAAGCGGACGGGCCCGTGTTTGCATGAAGGGCGCCCTGCTCCAACGCGACGTTGGATGAGGGGCGCCCTGCTCCAATAAGTTGGTGTGAAGGGTCCCCTCATCCAGGGCCAAGGTTGCGAAAGAGGTCCCCTCCGACGAACGCTCATGGCCGGAGGGTGTCGGGGTGTACACCTTCTGCTTCGCTGCGTAATGGCGTGAGTACGGGAAGTACCAGACTCTCCGGAAATGTGGGGATGTCTGGCGTTAGCACAGTCACGAACCGTAGCCTCTCCGCATGGCACGTAGCGGCAGTCACCGTATCCGTCACCTCGCCCGGTGGGTGGCCACGTCAACTTTGCTGCTGGCCGCGGCTGCGGTTTTCTACGCTGCCTATCAGCGCGACGTGCTCCTCCTCATTGGTGCGGCCGTCACCGCTCTGGTGGCCGGTGTCGTGGCGGTCGTGGTGTTCGACATCGAACTCATTCGGAGCCGACGGGCCCACGGTGCCGACCGAGTGGCACAGGCCCGGGCCTATGCCGCGATGTACGCCGCGCACGTCCGCGTCATGGCCGAAGGTTTCGCCCTGGCCAACCCCGAGGTCCAGGCACATCGGGCCACGGAGGCAGCCGCCGCGGCCGAGGGGAAGGCGGTCACCGACAGCGCCCTGCGCGGTACGCCGATCGTGACGGACACCCCGCCGCTCCCTGCCGCCAGGGTCGGGGAGATCGTCGACACTCCACCCGCGGCAGCAATGGCGGAAGCTGGCCTCGGGACCGCGCCCGACAAGGTTGCCGCGAGCGCCAACCCGGCTCCGGAGGTCGACCGCGTGGTGGCCGGCGTGGCGCATGCCGGGGCCGCAAGCGTCGATGCCGTCGAGAAGGTCACGACCCCAGCCGACGAGTCACGGATCCCGGCCCCGGAGCTTCAGGATGCCCCGGTCACCGACCGCCCGCCGGTCCCGGGCGATCAGGCGGTCCCGGTCGATCAGGCGGTCCCGGTCGATCAGGCGGTCCCGGTCGATCAGGCGGTCCAGGACGATCCAGCGGTCCAAGGCGGGCGGGAACGCTCCGAAGGCCAGGACGGAACACCTACCGACGCGGTTCCGCTGCCAGCGGCAGCCAGCGAGTCTTCCGACGCCCCCGCAGCCGGTCCGGCCGACCAGCCGGAGCTGTGGGACAACCGCGAGGCACCGACCGTCGTCGACCTCAAGGCCTGGGAGATCCGCGCCCGGGTGGCGGCCGAAGAGGAGCGCGAGGAGCGTGAACGCCAGGCACGCGCCGACGACGATGACGCCACCGTCGCCGCCGCCGCCGAGGTGGCCGGGTCGGAGCCGCATGCGGAGGTGGGCCGGCATCCCCGGCGGAGCCGGTTCCGCCGGGCAAAGGCGAAGGTCCGCCGCAAGGGCGCCTGACCCCTCACCCGTCGCCAGACGCGGCTACTTGTCGATGTCGCCGACCACGAAGAACATCGAACCCAGGATCGCCACCAGATCAGCGACCACGCATCCCGGCACGAGTTCGGGCAACACCGCGATGTTGTTGAACGACGCCGACCGGAGCTTCATTCGCCACGGCGTCTTCTCCCCGCGCGAGACGAGGTAGTAGCCGTTGAGCCCCAGCGGGTTCTCGGTCCAGGCGTACGTCGCACCCTCCGGCGCCTTGAGAATCTTCGGCAGCCGCACGTTGATCGGCCCTCTCGGCAGTGACCGCAGCCGGTCCAGACATGCCTCGGCGAGGTCGAGGGAGACGTGCACCTGCTCACGCAGGACGGAGAAGCGCGCGAAGCAGTCGCCGTCGGAACGCGTCACCACCCGCCCGGGACCGCCTGGTGCGAAGAGTTCGTCGTACGCCAGATAAGGCTCGTCGCGGCGCAGGTCGAGGTCGACGCCCGAGGCCCGCGCGATGGGGCCGGAGATGCCGTACGCATGCACCAGCTGAGGCGAGACCACCCCCACGCCGCGGGTACGGGCGGCGAAGATCTCGTTGCCGAAGACGAGGTTCTCCAACTCCGGCAGGCGTCGGCATACGGCGGCAATTGCCGCGGAAGCCCGGTCGACCCAGCCAGCCGGCAGGTCCTCCTTCAGCCCACCTACCCGGTTGAACATGTAGTGCATCCGGCCGCCGGCGATCTCCTCCATCACCTGCTGCAGCGTCTCCCGCTCCCGGAACGCGTAGAACACCGGCGTGATCGCGCCCACCTCGAGCGGGTAGCTGCCCAGGAACATCAGATGGTTGAGTACGCGGTTGAGTTCGGCGAGCAGCATGCGCGCCCACACGGCCCGGACCGGGACCTCCATGCCGAGCATCCGCTCGACGGCCAGCACCACGCCCAACTCGCTGGAGAACGCCGACAGCCAGTCATGCCGGTTGGCCAGCATGATGATCTGGCGGTAGTCGCGAACCTCGAACAGCTTCTCCGCACCGCGGTGCATGTAGCCGATCACGGCTTCGCAGGTGACGATGCGTTCGCCGTCGAGGGTGAGGCGGAGCCGGAGTACGCCGTGGGTGGCCGGATGCTGCGGCCCGATGTTGAGCACCATGTCCTGCGTGGCGAGCTCGTCACCGCCGCCCCGCTCGTACAAGCCACTGTCGTACGGCTGACGTTCGGACGACGCGGGCGGCGTGGGAAGGCCGGCGGCACCCGCGCCGAGACTCACGATCCGCTCGGTCGTCACGACGTCCATGCTTGCACAGCGGACTCTGCCCGCCGGCTGGGGATAGCCTCAGTTGCTATGGACACCTTGTTCGCGCCGCCTGGCGAGCGCTGGCAGGCGGTGTCGCCGCGACTGCGGACAGTACGGCGGACACTCCTGGCATTCTGGCTGGGCCTCGGCGGCGTGGCCGTCGCGATCGCCCTCGGGATCCTCCTCCACTGGTGGCTGGCCGTAGCGGTGATCGTGGTGGCTGCCGGCCTCTTCGGTTGGGCGTGGTGGCTGATCGGCCGTAACTGGGAGTCATGGGGGTACGCCGAACGCGGGGACGACCTGCTCCTCACCCACGGCGTCCTGTTCAAGACCCTGGTGGTCGTGCCGTACGGACGGATGCAGTTCGTGGACGTGACGGCCGGACCGGTGGAGCGGAAGTTCGGCATCGCGAAGGTCCAGCTGCACACGGCCACGCCCGCGACCGATGCGGAGATTCCCGGGCTGACGCCGGACGAGGCCGAACGCCTGCGCGACCGGTTGGCGGCCCTGGGCGAAGCGCGGGCGACCGG
>JBOHED010000379.1:0-5170 GCA_050700915.1 Actinopolymorphaceae bacterium
CCGAGCGCGACACGGCTGTCCTCGGCTACTTCGGCGACGGCGCGAGCGCACAGGGCGATGTCAACGAGGCGTTCATCTGGGCGGCGGTGTTCAACGCGCCGATCGTGTTCTTCCTGCAGAACAACCAGTGGGCGATCTCGGCGCCGATGGAGAAGCAGTCCCGGATCCCGCTCTACCGACGGGCGGCCGGCTTCGGTTTTCCGGGCGTACGCGTCGACGGCAACGACGTCCTCGCCTGCTACGCCGTGGCCAAGGCCGCGCTGCAGCAGGCCCGTGACGGCGGCGGCCCGACGCTCGTCGAGGCGTTCACCTACCGGATGGGCGCGCACACGACCACCGACGACCCGACGCGTTACCGGCTCAAGGACGAGCTCGAACGCTGGAAGCTCAAGGACCCGCTCGCCCGGGTCAAGGCATATCTCAGCCGTAACGGCGTCACCGACGACGACTTCTTCGTACGCATCGAAGCCGAGGCCGACGCCCTTGCCGCGCATGTCCGCGAGGGGACCCACGCGATGCCCGAACCTGACTACGCCGGCAGCTTCGATCACGTCTACGCCGAGCAGACCGAGGAGCTGGCCGCACAGCAACAGTGGGTCCGCGACTACCACGCGTCGTTCGCCGATACCGACGCCGAGGCCGATGCCCGGTCAGGTGTGGATGCCGAGTTCGCGGAGGGGGTGATCTGATGGGCCAGCTCACGCTCGCCAAGGGTCTCAACGCCGGACTCCGTCGGGCCATGGAGGACGACCCCAAGGTCATCGTCATGGGCGAGGACGTCGGCAAGCTCGGCGGCGTCTTCCGGGTGACCGACGGGCTGCAGAAGGACTTCGGCGAGGACCGGGTCATCGACACCCCGCTCGCGGAGTCCGGGATCGTCGGGACGGCGATCGGTCTTGCGCTGCGGGGGTACCGGCCGGTGTGCGAGATCCAGTTCGACGGCTTCGTCTATCCGGCGTACGACCAGATCGTCAGCCAGGTCGCGAAGATGCACCTGCGGTCGCAGGGCAAGCTGACCCTGCCGGTGGTGATCCGGATCCCGTTCGGCGGCGGGATCGGGGCGGTGGAGCACCATTCGGAGTCGCCCGAGGCGTACTTCGCCCACACCGCCGGCCTCAAGGTGGTCGCCTGCGCCAACCCCGGTGATGCGTACTGGATGATCCAGCAGTGCATCGCGAGTGACGACCCGATCATCTTCCTGGAGCCGAAGCGGCGCTACTACGAGCGTGCGGAGGTCGACACCGACCTGGCCGAGCCGCCGTATCCGCTGCACAAGTCGCGGGTCGTGCAGGACGGCACCGACGTTCTCCTGCTCTGCTACGGGCCGATGGTGAAGACCTGCCTCGATGCCGCGGCCGCAGCGGCCGAAGAGGGCAGGAGCCTCGCGGTGGTCGACCTGCGTACGTTGTCGCCGCTCGACCTCACACCGGTCTATGAGCTCGTACGCCGGACCGGGCGGGTCGTCACCGTGCACGAGGCCCCTGTCACGGGTGGGCTGGGCGCGGAGCTCGCCACCCGGATCATGCAGGAGTGCTTCTACTCTCTCGAGGCGCCGGTGCAGCGGGTCGCGGGTTTCGACACCCCCTATCCGGTGGCACGGGCCGAGGAGGAGTACCTGCCCGACCTCGACCGGGTGCTCGATGCCGTCGACCGGGTCCTGGCGTACTGAGCGGAATGGCGTACTGAGGGGCCTGACTTACTGAGGGGATGGGGCACTGGATGGCGAACGTACGCGAGTTCAAGCTGCCGGACGTCGGTGAGGGCCTGGTCGAGGCCGAGGTCGTCACCTGGAAGGTGAAGCCGGGCGATGCGGTGAAGGTCAACGACATCGTGGTCGAGATCGAGACGGCGAAGTCGCTGGTCGAACTGCCGTGCCCGTACGCAGGGACCATTGCGGAGCTGCTCGTGCCTGAGGGGCAGGTCGTACCGGTCGGCACTCCGCTCGTCCGGGTCGCCGGCGAGGGTACCGAGGTCGTTGCGCCTGCACCCGCGACGTCCGGATCCGCTCCGGCAGCAGAGGGCGGGACGCCTCCGACCGCTCCGGCGCCCACTTCGGCGCCCGCCGCCGACGGGGAGCCGAACGGCGAAGGGCGGACGAGCAACCTCGTCGGCTACGGCCCGCGGACCGGCGAAGCCCGCCGTCGCCCACGCAAGGGCGCGGCCGTCCCCACCCAGACAGGACGTACGGAGTCATCCCCCGCACCAGCAGCAGCGCCGCCCGCACCGCCGGCCACCGCCGCACCGCCGGCCACGGCGCCCTCGGTCGGAGTGGCACCCGGCGGTCCCGCACGCGCGAAGCCGCCGGTCCGCAAACTCGCCAAGGACCTAGGCGTCGACCTGCACGCGATCACCCCGACCGGTCCGGACGGCACGATCAGTCGGGCGGACGTCGAGACCAGCGCGACCCAGGTGACCGCCCCGTCCAGCGCTCCGTCGGTCGGCCCTCCCGCGGTCGGCGCTCCGGGCGTACGGGAGACGCGGATCCCGGTCCGTGGTGTCCGCCGCGCGATGGCGCAGGCCGTGACGCAGAGCGCGTTCAGCGCTCCCCATGTCACCGAGTGGATGAGCGTCGACGCCACCGCCACCATGGACCTGCTGGCGCGCCTCAAGGAACGCCGCGAGCTCGCCGATGTCAAACTCACCCCGCTCGTCGTCGTCGCGAAGGCCTGCCTGCTCGCCCTCAGGCGTACCCCCGAACTCAACTCCACCTGGGACGACGCCGCCAGCGAGATCGTGCGGAAGCACTACGTCAACCTGGGTATCGCGGCGGCCACGCCGCGAGGGCTGACCGTCCCGCACATCAAGGATGCCGAGCAACTGTCGCTGGCTGACCTCGCGCGGGCCCTCAACGCACTGACCCAGACCGCGCGCGAGGGCAGGACACCACCTGAGGACATGGTGGGGACGACGTTCACCATCACCAACGTCGGCGTCTTCGGCGTCGACGGCGGGACGCCGATCCTGAACCCGGGCGAGTCGGGAATCCTCGCGTTCGGTGCCGTACGCAAACAACCGTGGGTCGTCGACGACCAGGTCGTGCCGCGTTGGGTGACCACGCTGTCCTTGTCGTTCGACCACCGGGTAGTCGACGGTGAACAGGGCTCGCGGTTCCTCACCGACGTCGCCCGCATCGTCGAGGACCCGGCGAACGCCCTCCTGCTGGCTTGAGTGCCCGTCCCGGCTCCGGAAGTCTCGTACCGTCCGGAGAGTTGTCTTCAGGTATCTCGTCATAGAAGGCGAGATACCTGAAGACAAGTCGGCGAGAGCCGGCCGTGTCGAGCGAGACCCGAGGAGTGCAACAGTGACAGCAACCCCGTTCAACCCGCGCACACTGCTTGCGGAGAGTCGGCTCGGAGTACTTGCCACGATCAAGTCGAACGGCGTACCCCAGCTTTCGCCCGTCACGTTGTTCTACGACCAGGAGGCGGGGGTCATCCATGTGTCGATGACCGAGGGGCGAGCCAAGACGGCGAATCTGCGCAGGGACCCGCGGGCGGCGCTGGAGGTCACCAGTGCCGACGGCTGGGCATGGGCGACCGCCGAGGGCGCGGTGACCCTCACCGGGCCGGGCACCGATCCGCACGGTCCCGAGGTCGAGGTGTTGGTGCGCTACTACCGGCTTGCCGCCGGGGAGCACCCGGACTGGGACGAGTACCGGTCGGTGATGGTGTCCGATCGACGGGTCCTGATGACGATGAGCGTCGACCACGTCTACGGCCAGAAGATCCGTTGACCCGGTTGGCGAGAGCTCGGCAGTACCGTGAGGAGGTCAGCTCGGCACCCACCCTTTGGCTTTGGCTGTCTCGACCATCTGCTGCCAGTTGGCGTGTACCTCGCCAATCTCCGCCGCGTTCTTGTCTTGGAATTCGAGGAGTTTCGGTCCGAGAATCTTCATCCCCTCTTGGTATTTCGCCTGCCGGCACCCCGCATCGGCGCCGAGGACCTCACCTTCGGTCTGAAGGAACCGTGTCCATGCATTGCTGGGTGGTTCATCGCCAGCGGGTATCTCCCTGGGAGGGGGCAGTTTCCGCAGGAGGTACATGGTCATCGCGGTGTAGCCCTCGACGTCGTCGCCGCCAAGCCCAAAACCCTTGTCTTCCATGCAGGACATGTAATCGCCCGGATCTCCCAGATCCTCATCCACAGCGTAAATCACCGAATTGAACTTTCCGCGTAGCTCATCTACGCCATCGGCATACGCAAGGGATACAGCGTCGCCGCCACCGCCCGGGGAATCACAGTCCTGAAGTGCCTCCTGGTACGACTCCGTGGTCTCAGGCGATTCCTTTTCAGGTGGTGTTTCCACCCAGGCTTCTCTCTGTCTCGACGACTCGGCGGCTCCACGATGTCGTTCCGAGATGATCCGTAGATGTGGCTCTCCCAGCCAGATGGTCCCGGATGTCCCGCTCGCCTTGTAACCCACGCTGTGGGAGATGAAGGTGGGGTCGAAGTCGAATCCCGCACTGGTCATGCACTCATCGACTGGACTATTCAAGGCGTGCCAGACAAGGTATTCGCCCGCCTCCCGCTGAAGGGCATTACCGTTGATTTGCCCGTAGAGCGTGTCCGAGAGCCGCTGAGCGTCTGCCAGTGTTGTCGGTGAATCGTCCGTGGACGATCCATCTGCTATTAAGCCACCGCATCCAGCGACCGTCGCCGCCAATATAAAAGACAGCATCGCGCGACTCGCAAACGGCGCCTTCGAAACGTCCACGTCCCCCCTGCCCGCGTGGCCACTGCCTTTGGTGCACGGATCATGGCACGGGCAGCACAAGCGCGCTACTCCTCGAGCCGTAAAGGTCGCTCTCCATCGTTCAAGCGGAACGTAGCGCCCGCCAGCGTGAGGTTGTCAGAGGTATGTCGCGCTCCAGCGCGACATACCTGTGACAAGTCGACGGGGACGCCGGCCCGGCCCAGGCCCGGAGTCGGCTCAGGGGTGCGTGGGCAAGAGCGTCTTGGCGTACAGCAAGGTCGCGTCCTGGTCGCGCAGCCGGACCGTAAGCTCGCCGGACTCGCCCGCGATCGACACCTCACCGAAGTGCTGGAACCCGTCCATCGGCGAGGCGTTCGCCACCGGTGGCGCATGGACGAAGACAGCCTCCGGCCCGAAGGTCGGATCGAGTGCGTTCGGCCCGAAGCCGCCTGCGTTCACCGGTCCCGACACGAACTC
>JBOHED010000380.1:0-9778 GCA_050700915.1 Actinopolymorphaceae bacterium
CGATCCCACCGGAAGGTCGGCATGAAGGACGGGCCCGCGGCCGTCGACCAGCACGCCACCGTCGGCTCCCAGGCTCACGACGACCGCCCCGCTGGTGCGTTCCTGGACCGTCTCCGCGGCCGTGATCACCTCGGCGAGCGTCGGCAACGGCGTGCCGACCAGGTCGGCAAGTTCGTCGCGGTTGGGTTTCACCAGGTCGGGCCAGGTCTCGAGGCCACGTCGAAGTGCCTCGCCGCTCGAGTCGAGCGCGAACCTGGCTCCCGCCTGCCGGACCCTGGTCACGAGGTCGGCGTAGAAGTCGGACGCCACGCCACCCGGGAGCGCTCCGGACCCGACTACCCAGTCGCCACGCCCGACCACGGCGAGAACGCCGTCGGCGAGCTTCTCGGCATCGCCCCACGTCAACGTCGGACCGGGTTCGTTGATCTTCGTGACAACCCCGCCGCGACTGCGGACCGAGATGTTGACCCGCACCGAGCCGGCGATCGGCAGGGAGACGTAGGGCACGTCCTCGTCCTCGAGTAGACCGGCGAACTGAGCACCCTCCGGACCACCGACCGGCACGACGGCCATCGACCGGATGCCGTTACGGAGCAACGCCCTGGTGACGTTGACACCCTTGCCACTCGGCTCGACGGAGCGACTGACGGACCGGTTGACCTCTCCGAGCCTGAGGGTCGAGACCTCCAGGGTGCGGTCGATCGCGGGATTCGGCGTGACCGTGATGATCACGCCCGCACCACCTTGGGCCCACACGACTCCAACTCGGCCGCCGCGTCGTCGTCGACCTCGCTGCTGGTCACGATCACGTCCAGGTCGTCGACCGCGGCAAACCTGCAGAAGCTGTCACGACCCACCTTCGAGTGGTCGGCCAGCAGGACCCGACGCTTCCCGCAGTGCACCATCGCCGACTTGACCGCTGCCTCGGTGGGCAACGCAGTGGTGAGTCCGCGGCCGACGCTCAGCCCGTTCGTACCAAGGAAGGCCACCTCGACGGAGATCTCGGCGAGCTGCCGGCGGGCCCAGTCGTCGACGGCACTGTGCGTACGACCGCGGACCAGTCCGCCGAGACACCACACCGCCAGCTGTGACCGGTCGGAGAGCAGCGTCGCGATGGGCAGGGAGTTCGTGACGACCGTGAGCTCACGGTCGGAAGGCATCAGCCGAGCCAGGGCTTCGGGAGTCGAGCCGCTGTCGAACAACACCGCCCCACCCTCTGGCAGTTCCTCCAGGGCGGCGCGGGCGATCCGCTTCTTCTCCTCGACGTACTGCTCCCGCCGGGCGGCGAGCTTCGGCTCGTAATCGAGGCGTTCGACCGGGATCGCCCCGCCATGGACGCGTTTCAGCAGGCCACGCCGCACGAGGACGCCGAGGTCACGCCGGACGGTCTCCTGGGTGACGTCGAGAGCGCCGGCGAGGCCGGCCACGTCGACCCGCCCGGCCGCACGTGCGCGGGACAGGATCTCGAGCTGCCGCTCTTCGGCGTACATGTGGATGTGCCCGTTCGTCTGTGGCTCTGCCCGATCCCCCCGAGGTCAGTGCTGAGCATGCCAGCGGGATGCCTCGGAGCGCAAGCGACTGCCGGCGGTGACCTCTGTCTGTTCGTACCCGAATCAACCCGAATCTCTTGACTTCAGTTTTGGCACGGGTCCACGCTGGGGCAGTTGTGCGCGATCGGTACGTTCGTGGTGGTCCCGATGATGCTCGCGGGGCTCGCCGTACGCCGGTGGCTCGTCACCGGTCTGACGTTGGGAGCTGTCACTGGTGAGTACGCCGGACACGATGCGCGCCGCGGTCCTGCGGGACGTGAAGGACTTGGTGACCGAGGAGCGTCCAGTGCCCGCCCCGGGTCCGCGCGAGGTACTCGTCCAGGTCACCTCCGTCGGCACCTGCGGGTCCGACATCCACTACTACGAGCACGGCCGGATCGGGACGTTCGTCGTCCGTTCGCCCCTGGTGCTCGGCCACGAGGCGGGCGGTGTTGTCGTCGCCCGAGGGTCCGAGGCGCGGCGGCATGACATCGGCCAGCGGGTGTCGATGGAGCCGGGCGTGCCCTGCTTCACCTGCGCGCAGTGCCGCGCCGGTCGCTACAACCTGTGCCCGGACATGCGGTTCTTCGCGACACCGCCGATCGACGGTGCGTTCTGCGAGTACGTCGTCCTGCACGAGGAGTTCGCCTACGCCGTCCCCGACTCGCTGTCCGACGACGCCGCGGCCCTGCTCGAACCCCTGTCGGTCGGGGTCTGGAGCGCTCGCAAGGCCCGGATCGCCCCCGGCACCAGGGTGCTGATCATCGGCGCCGGACCGATCGGCCTGGTCGCGTTGCAGGCCGCGCGCGTGTTCGGCGCGAGCGAGGTCGTGATCTCCGACGTACGCCCGCAGCGCCTGGAGCTGGCTCGCGCCCTGGGTGGTACGCCGGTCGACGTGAGCGCGACCTCGCTCGCCTACGCGGGTGTGGAGGCCGAGGTCCTCATCGAGTGTTCGGGGTTCCCGCCGGCGATCGGCGAGGCGATCCGGCGTGTCGGCCGCGCCGGTCGGGTCGTCCTCGTCGGGATGGGTGGCGACGAGATCCCGCTCCCGCTGGCGCACGTCCAGGGGTACGAGATCGAGGTGACGGGGACCTTCCGGTACGCCAACACCTGGCCGACCGCGCTCGCCCTGGCCACGTCCGGCGAGGTCGACCTCGACCGGCTGGCCACGCACCACTTCGGGCTCGCCGACACCGAGGCCGCGCTCACCGTCACGGCAAACGACCCGACCACCATCAAGCCCATGGTTCATCCCCAGCGGTGACGCCCCAACAGTGACGCCCCAGCAAGGATGCCCAGCAAGGATGCCCAGCAAGGAAGCCTCAGCAAGGAAGCCTCAGCAAGGAAGCCTCAGCAAGGGAGTACAGCGTGAAGGCCGCCGTCATCAGCGAACCCGGCAAGGTCAGCGTCGAGACAGTGCCCGACCCGTCGCCGGGTCCACGGGACGTCGTCGTCGCCGTCGCCGGCTGCGGGATCTGTGGGACCGACCTGCACATCCTGGAAGGCGAGTTCGCCCCCACGCTGCCGGTCGTGCCAGGGCACGAGTTCGCCGGCGAGGTCGTCGCGGTCGGCCACGACGTCACCGAGGTCGCGACGGGTGACCAGGTAGCTGTCAATCCGTCCTTGCACTGCGGCGAGTGCCACTACTGCCGGCGCGCCCGCGGCAACCTGTGCGAGAACTGGGCCGCGATCGGCGTGACGACAGCGGGCGGTGCCGCTGACTATGCCGTCGCACCGGTGAAGAACTGCTTCAAGCTTCCCGAGGGAGTGGCGACGGCGGACGCCGCCCTCATCGAGCCGTTGTCGTGTGCCGTACGCGGTTTCGACGTACTCCCCCGCGTTCTCGCCGACCACTACCTCATCTACGGCGCCGGCACGATGGGCCTGATGATGATGGAGTTGGCGAAGCGGGCGGGTGCCGGCAGCGTCAGCGTCGTCGACATCAACCCGACCCGCCTCGAGACCGCGCGGGCACTGGGCTGCACGGCCACCGCGACAAGCGCCGACGAGCTCACGCCGAGCCACCCCCGCGGCTGGGAGGTCGTCATCGACTGCACCGGTGTGGCCGCCGCGATCAGGGACGGGTTGGCGCGGGTCGACCGTGGCGGGACGTTCCTGCAGTTCGGCGTCTCGTCCTACGACGCGCGGGTCGAGATCGAGCCTTACAAGATCTACAACCAGGAGATCACCATCACCGGGTCGATGGCGGTCCTGCACAGCTTCGAACGTGCCGGCGATCTCTTCGCGAGCGGGGTGCTGCGTCCGGACGTCATGATCAGCGACCGCATCCCGCTCGCCGACTACGCCACGGCCCTGGAGCAGTTCAAGGCCGGCGTCGGCCGCAAGATCCAGGTCGTTCCCACGCCGTAGCCGAGCACCGCTCACCGGCACCTCGTACAAGCAACGAGCCCTGCGGTTACTCCTCCCGCGACCCTCGACGCTGGTCAGCGTCCTCCCCCGCGACCGGCGCTTCCATCTCCTGGCTGGTCTGGCGGCGCAACCGTCTGCGAACCCGCCGGTCGGCGACCATCATCGGGTCGTTGCGGAGGTCGCGGGCGAGTGCGACACACAACCCGACCATGATCACCGCGAACGGCGCACCGGCCAGGATCGTCAGCGTCTCCAACCCGTCGAGGGCAGCCTCTCCACCCAGGAGCAGCATCACGAAGGCCACGGCACCGACGAGCACTCCCCAGAAGACGACGGCCCACCTTCGGGGACTGTGCGTACCGCGTTGGGAGAGCGTTCCGAGGACGAGCGACGCGGCGTCGGCCCCGGACACGAAGAAGATGGCCACCAGGACGACGACCAGCAGACTCGTGACACCGACCAGAGGGGACGTCCCCAGGAGCGCGAAGAGCTGCCCCTCGGGATCTCCTGAGCCGGCGATGTCGTTGCCGGTCTGCTGCGCTTTGATGGCCGATCCGCCGAAGATCGCGAACCAGACGAGACTGACCAGGCTGGGAACGGCGATCACGCCGATGACGAACTGCCGGATGGTCCGCCCGCGGCTGATCCGCGCGATGAACATTCCCACGAAGGGTGCCCACGAGATCCACCAGGCCCAGTAGAAGATCGTCCACGTGGACAGCCATGTGGTGGTGTCCGCACCGCCGGCGGGCGTCCGTGCCGACATCGCCGCGAAGTCGCGGAAGTAGTCGCCGATCGCCGTGGGCACCAGGTTGAGGATGAACGCGACCGGACCGACGACGAACACAAAGACGGCCAGCAGGATCGCCAGCACCATGTTGATGTTGGACAGCCACTGGATGCCCCGGGCGATGCCGGAGACGGCTGACGCCACGAATGCCACCGTCAGGACCGCGATCAGCGACCCGAGTACCAGGACTCCCACGCTGCTCAGCCAACCCAGATTGACCAGACCGGCACCGATCTGCAGGGCGCCGAGGCCGAGCGAAGCCGCCGAGCCGAACAGGGTCGCGAAGATCGCCAGGATGTCGATGACCCGGCCCGCCGGACCGTTGGCACGGCGTTCACCCAGCAGAGGGCCGAACGCCGCGCTGATGAGCTGCGGCCTGCCCTTCCGGAACGTTCCGTAGGCGAGCGCAAGACCGACCACCGCATAGATCGCCCAGGGGTGCAGCGTCCAGTGGAACAACGTGGTCGCCATGGCCGTGCCGACACCCGGGCGGGCACCTGGCGGCGTCTCGACGAAGTGGGTCAGCGGCTCACTCACGCCGAAGAACATCAGGCCGATCCCCATGCCGGCGCTGAACATCATGGCGACCCAGGAGATCGTCCGAAACTCGGGCTTCTCTCCGTCCTGGCCCAGCGGAATTCGTCCGTAGCGACTGATGGCCACCCAGGCGGAGAAGGCGACGAACCCGGTCGCCGACGCGACGAAGAACCAGGACAGGTTGTCGACCAGCCAGGCGAGCGAAGTGTTCGCCGCAGCCGCCAGTGACCCGGTCCCACGGACGCCCCACACGACGACCGCGACCGAGGCGACCGCCGAGATCCCGAAGACGACCCAGTCCGTGACCGGTAGTGGAGCCCTCGATGCCGTCGAAGCGGTGTCGATGTCCTCGTGGTGGTGGTCCGGCGCGGGTTCTCCGTCGGACTCGATCGGGCGGTCATCTGGCGCCTGGATGGCAGTCCCCTTCCGCCGCTTTTGGAGTGAAATGCTCGAATCTACCGAATCAACCCAGGTGGCGAGAAGCGCCGCCTTCCGCGCTGTCTCCCGCACAACGGAGGACCGGGGCGCCTGCCACCTCGTGCGGTGCCAGCGAGCGGGTCAGCCCGTCCACTCCAAACGTGTGCGTCTCGCCCGGAAGCAACGTGACCAGCATGTCGTCCGTACTCGCCGCCGGATCGAGCCGGTCGGCGAACACCGCCAGGTCCCTCACCAGGGTCCGGGCCGTCACCCGTACCTCCGCCACGCCACCGTTCGAGGTCACCTCGATGTCGAGCTGCGGCTCCGGGTAGGCGAGGTCCTTGTCCTCGGCGAAGAACCAGGTCGTACGCCGGTCGCCGGCCGTGACGACCAGCAGCTCACTCGCCACGTCCACCGGAGTCGCGACGTCGGCGGGGATCCGTAGTCCGGCGATGTCACGCGCGCCGACCTCGAGCTTGGCGGTCCACTGCGCGAACACCTCGCCGCCGAACGCTCGACGCTCGACGACCACTTCGGCGTCCCACGGTGCGGCGCCGTCGTTGACCCCGATGACGTCGAGCCCGCCGTCGCGTGGCTGGACGGTCAACAGGCGCGGGTCGTAGACCTTGCGCAAGGCGTACCACAGCGGCTTGCGCCGGGCGTCGCCATCGACCGCGGCCCACGAGGTCACCGGCCAGCAGTCGTTGAGCTGCCAGATGACGGTGCCCATGCAGCGACCGCGATGCGACCGGAAGTGCTCGATCGCGTACGTCAGAGCCCTTGCCTGGTTGAGCTGGGTGACCCAGTGCCAGTCGTCCATCGTGGTCGGTTCGGCGAAGTGCGGAGCCAGCCCACGCGCCAGCTTGCCGTTGCCGTCGGTGGCCTTCTGATGGCTGAGCACGCCTGGAGAGTCGGGCGCGAGCGGCTCGTCGTGCACCGCCCGCGTCAGAGTCGCCCACGCCGGCGGACCCTGCCAGCCGAACTCGGCAAGGAACCTCGGCACGTAGTCGCGGTAGACCGTGTAGTCCTTCTGGTTCCAGGCGTCCCAGATGTGCTTGCAGCCATGGTCGTCGGCGTTCGGATGGATGTCGAACGAACCGGAGTAGGGGCTGCCGGGCCAGTACGGCCTGGCCGGGTCGGTCTCGGCGACCACCCGGGCGAGCACGTCGAGGTAGTAGCCCTTGCCCCAGGTCCGGTCACCGAGCCTCGCCTGCCAGCCCCAGTCGAAGTAACCCCAGATGTTCTCGTTGTTGCCGTTCCACAGGACGAGACTGGGATGCGGCATCAGCCGCGCGACGTTCTCGCGGGCTTCCGCCTCGACCTCATCTGCGATCGGGGACTCCTCCGGGTAGGCCGCGCAGGCGAAGAGGAAGTCCTGCCAGACAAGGATTCCGAGCTCGTCGGCCGCGTCGTAGAACGCCTCCTGCTCGTAGATCCCGCCGCCCCAGACCCGCAGCAGGTCGATGTGGGCGTCCTTGGCCTGCTGCAGCCGCGCGCGGTAGCGCTCCGGGCCGATCCGGCTGGGGAAGCAGTCGTCGGGGATCCAGTTGGCGCCGCGGGCGAAGATCGGCACTTCGTTGACGACGATCGTGAACGCCGAACCGATCTCGTCCGGCGTGGTGTCGAGGCGGACGGTACGGAAGCCGATCCGGCGCGACCAGCTGTCCAGCGCCGTGCCGTCGTCGGCGGCCAGGGCGACGTCGAAGTCGTAGAGCGGCTGGTCTCCGTGACCGTGCGGCCACCAGAGCGCGGGGTCGACCACGTCCAGGCCGAGTGTCGCCGACGTCTCCCCCGGCGCGACGTCAACCTGCCCTTGCACCCCGGCCACCTCGGCGGTCAGCGTCAATGGCGCGTTGACATCGGCCCGGTCGATCTCGACGACCGCGCGCACCTTGCCGACGCCGCTCTCGACCGTCACCTTTGGGCGTACTTCGCCGAGTCGCGCCGACTGCCAGGTGTGCAGTCGGATCGGCTTCCAGATGCCGGCAGTGACGAGGATCGGTCCCCAGTCCCAGCCGAAGTTGCAGGCCATCTTGCGGATGAAGTTGAACGGCTCCGGCGTGGCGGAGTTGGGTCCGGGCAGATCGCCGAGCTGGTCTCGCAGGTTCTCGGCGTACGCCTGGGCGGAGCCGAACGTCACCGCCAGCGTGTTGGCGCCCGGGCGGAGATGGTGCCCGACCTCGAACCGGTAAGCCCGGTGCATGTTCTGCGTCGTACCGACCAGTGCGTCGTTGAGCTCGATCCGGGCCACCGTGTCGAGGCCGTCGCACACCAGGTCGACGCGGTCCCCGCCGTCCGGCTGCCAGTCGAACGTGGTCGCATAACGCCAGTCCGTACGACCGATCCAGCGCAGCTCGTGCTCGTTCTGGTCGAGGTACGGGTCGGGGATGAGGCCGGCCGTGAGCAGGTCGGTGTGGACGCACCCCGGCACGCTGGCGGGAACCGTCGCCGCCACCACGTCCGCCGGAATGTCTGGACCGGTCCCCTCACCGGAGCCGACGGCGTTGAGCACCCAGCCCTGGTGCAGATCCCGCCACTCGCCCATGTACTCCTCCTGTCCTGATGCCAGCTTGCTCCTCTACCCTCTCCCACAACCTTCGGCGGGGCATCCGCGAGGGTGAGACGCCGACCCGATCCGACCACCCGATACGTTCGGCCGCACTCGATCTCATGGGGGTTACATGGCAAGGATCGCTGTCGACAGCGCAAGCCGAGTCCCGCCCTGGCGGCAGGTGCGCGACCAGATCCTCGCACAGATCGACACCGGCCACCTGTCGGTCGGTACCCGGCTCCCACCGATCCGGCAGCTCGCCGCCGATCTGGGAGTGGCGCCAGGCACTGTTGCCCGCGCCTACAAGGAGCTCGAAGCCGAAGGCGTCCTGCAGACGGCGCGTCGGCACGGCACCGTCGTCGCCGCGGCACCGCCGGGACGTGACGACCCGCTCCGTGCCGCCGCCGAGACCTACGCCTCGACGGCCCGCGCGCTCGGTGTCGACGTGCGCACCGCTCTCGCGACCGTGCAGTGGGCGTTCGACCTCGCCGACGGGACACCGGCGAAGCATCCGGCACCGTGAACCGCACCCCTGGTCTTGCCGCGCTCGAGGCCGACCTCGCCGCGGTGCCGGGTACGGTCTCGATCTGGTGCGGCCGGCCTGGCTCTGTTCTGTGTGGCAGACCCAGCCAGGTTCGATTTGGCAGACCCAGCCAGGTTCCTGCGTACTCCCGGAACGCCTGGCACACCCACGACGCCGCCAGCACGATGAAGGTCGCCGTCATGGTCGCCGCCTACCACCTGGCGGAGGTGGGTTCCCTCCACCTGGATCGTGAGGTCGCCGTCCACGACGACTTCGCGTCGGCGGCCGGCGGTGGGCTGACGTACCGCTCGACCGCCGACTACGACAGTGACCCGGAGCCCTGGAGCCGCCTCGGTGGGACGGCACCACTGCGATGGTTGGTAGGCCGGATGATCGTCAGGTCGAGCAACCTCGCCACCAACCACGTCCTCGAACACACCGGCCTCGCCGCGGTCGCAGCGGCCTGGACGGCCGCAGGGGCACGCGACGCGGTGGTCGCCCGTGGCATCCAGGACGAGCCGGCCAAGCGCTCCGGCCTCGCCAATCTCGTCACGGCGAGCGACCTCGCCGGGCTGATGGGTGCGCTCGCCCGCGGCGCGCGGCGGAGTTCGAGTTGGCGTCATGTCGCGCCTGCCGGGTGCCGGGAGATGCTCGACGTGCTGCTGGCCCAGGAGATCACCGAGGACGTCGTACGCGGCCTGCCTTCCGGCACACCCGTCGCGCACAAGAACGGCTGGCTGGACGGAGTACGGCACAGCGCGGCCCTGATCCAGCCGCCGGACGCACCGGCGTACGTCCTGGTGACCTGCCTGACCGCGCCCCTGTCCCACGCGGACGCATGCGCGGTGGTGGAACGGGTCGCCGCGGCGAGTTGGACCGACCGGTTCGCTCTCTGATCGGAGCAGCACTGGCGGGTGCCCACGAGCCCTGCCCGCGACCGTGATCGAATCGAGTCGGGAATCTACCCCGTTCCGGTTGCGGAGATCATGCACTCTTGGTAGTCGTATGACCACCTAAAGTGCAAGATCGAGAGGGCGTGGGGTCAGTGCCACCAGTCAGAC
>JBOHED010000381.1:0-2840 GCA_050700915.1 Actinopolymorphaceae bacterium
GAGCATCGCGAGGTTGGCGGCGGCGACGGCGGGATGGCGAAGGAGCCGGACGTCGACCAGCGGCTTGTCGGTGCGGGCCTCGAGAATCGTCCAGGCGGCGAGCAGCAGCAGCGAGACCGCGAGGATGGCGGCGGCAAGGGCGGTGTGGTGGCGCCAGAGGTCGGTCTGGCTGATGACGATGAGCAGCGCGAGCAGCGCCACGGTGAGCAGCACCGCCCCGCGCAGGTCGACCCGGTTCGCCGCTCGCGCCGGTGCCGGCGGGAGCACGACGACGGCCGCGACCAACGCCACGGCGGTGACGCCCAGCCCGAGGGCATATGCGGCGCGGAGGCCGGCGAGGTCGGTGAGCAGCCCGGCCAGCGGGTAGCCGACACCGATGCCGGCGATGGACGCGACCGAGAGCAGCGCGATCGTGCCGGCGGCACGCCGTTCGTCGAGGTGGTCGCGAGCGGTGGCCATCATGAGCGGGGTCAGGCCGAGCCCGGCGCCCTGGGCGGCGCGGCCGAGGAGCAGCAGCGGGAAGGGCAGGGGGATCACCGTCAGGACGCTCCCGGCAACGGCGACAGCCAGGGCGGCAAGTACCACGGTCCGCCGCCGTGGGCCGGAACCGAACCGGCCGAGCAGTGGGGTGGCGATCGCACCGGAGAGCAGGGCGATGGTCAGAGTCCACTGGGCGGCGGCCAGCGAGACGCGGTAGTGCCCGGCGACCGCGGTGATCAGCGGGGCGCCCAGGCTGCCGACCGCCGCGACGACCAGGCCGACGAAGACCACGACCGCGACCAGGAACCGCGGCGCGCCGGCGGTGTCAGCCACGGCCTGCCAGAGCCGGCCGAAGCGGACCTGGACCTCGTCGCGCACGTCCGGTCATCCTGGTCGGCGACATACGCCTAAGTTTGTACGTAGTAATTAGTAGGTTCGAGGGCCTGTCTGGTTTCTCACCCTCGCGCTTTCCGTACCCCCGTGACCACCGCTCGACTCCGGCGACAGGGAGATTCGATGAGCCTTCGAGACGACGCCTACGAGCTTGCCGACCATCTGACCGCCCTGCGCCGCGAGCTCCACCAGATCCCGGAGATCGGCCTCGACCTGCCCAGGACCCAGGCGCGGGTGCTCGCCGCGCTGGCCGACCTGCCGCTCGAGATCAGCACCGGCGCCGGTCTGTCGTCGGTCACCGCGGTCCTGCGTGGGGGCCGGCCAGGACCCGTTGTTCTGCTGCGCGGCGACATGGACGCGTTGCCCGTGACCGAGCTCACCGGCGAGGAATTCACCTCCCGTCACGACGGTGTCATGCACGCCTGCGGTCACGACCTCCACACGGCAGGTCTGGTAGGCGCGGCCCAACTCCTCTGCGCCCGCCGGGAGGAACTCGCCGGCTCTGTGGTCTTCATGTTCCAGCCCGGCGAGGAGGGCTTCGACGGTGCCGCCGTCATGATCTCCGAAGGTGTGCTCGAGGCGGCCGGGCGGCCCGCCGACGCGGCGTACGGCCTGCATGTGTTGTCGGGGACCGTCGGCAGGGGCGTCTTCACGTCGCGACCGGGCACGTTGTTGGCGGCGTCCAACGGACTGTTCGTACGCGTCGTCGGCTCCGGCGGTCACGGGTCTGCCCCGCACAACGCGCTCGACCCGGTGCCGGCCGCGTGCGAGATGGTGACCGCGCTGCAGACGATGGTCACCCGGCGGTTCGACATCTTCGACCCGGTGGTGGTCACCGTCGGAATGTTCCACGCCGGTACGCGTCGCAACATCATTCCCGACGACGCGTCGTTCGAGGCCACCATTCGTACGTTCTCGGCAAAGGCGCAGGACCAGGTTGCCGAACACTCCGTCAGGCTGTGCGAGGACATCGCCGCCGCACACGGGCTGCGGGCCGAGGTGCGCTTCGCCCGGGAGTATCCGCCGACCGTCAACCACGCGGCCGAGCACGCGTTCGCGACCGAGACCATCCGCAAGGTCTTCGGCGAGGAGCGCTTCGACGACCTTCGCGACCCGCTCGCCGGGTCCGAGGACTTCTCCCGAGTGCTGGAACGCATACCCGGTGCGTACGTCTTCCTCGGTGCCTGCCGCGGCGACGATCCCGACTCCGCGCCGGCCAACCATTCACCGCGGGCTGCGTTCGACGACAGCGTGCTCGCCGACGGTGCGACCCTGCTCGCCGAACTCGCCGTCAGACGACTGGCCCGGTAAGCGGGTCACCCGCTACGCCACTTTCATGATCAAAGTGCGCAAGCTTTAGGTCCGCGGTCGGAAACCCTACAGTTTGCGCACACTCGGCCGAGGGCAGGCGACCTTGACCGCTACACGTCGTCCTCCATGTCCCAGACCGTCATGCACCGTGCCACCGTGCCCTACCGACATGAGTCGTGGCGTGGGCGATGATGACGACATGACCGAGGCAGTCGTCTTCCCACAACCAGGCAAGGTCGAACTGTGCGAGGTCGCGCTACCCGAGCTCGGGCCTGGTCAGATCCTGGTACGCACTCGGGTGTCGCTGATCAGTACCGGCACCGAAGGGATCGTCTACAACGGACGCTTCGCGCCCGGTACGCACTGGGACCGGTGGTTCAGCTATCCCCACCGTCCCGGGTACTCGCTCGTCGGGGAGGTCATCGAGGTCAGCGCGAGCGGCGACCACGTCACCGGCTTCCGTGCGGGCGACCGGGTGGTGGCACTCCTCGGGCACGCCTCGCACCATGTCGTCGACGCCACGTGGTGCACCCGTGTACCTGACGACGTGTCCGACGAGGATGCGGCCTGGTTCGCGGTAGCCAAGGTCGGCTTCGTCGGCGTGGAAGCCTCGCACGCGCGCCTCGGCAGCTCGGCCCTGGTCGTCGGGGCCGGCC
>JBOHED010000382.1:0-2438 GCA_050700915.1 Actinopolymorphaceae bacterium
CGACCGCGCGGAGCTCGCCGGCCAGTTCATCGGCCGGAAGCCGCCTGCCAGGTGGCTGATCCACGGAGGGCCGGCCGGTCGGTGGCTGGTCAGCGGGCGGCTGGTCAACCATGGCCTGCCTCCTTCGGGTCGTCGTACGACTCCACCGTCAGTGCCCCGACCGCCGGCCGGACGGGCTGCTCGGCGAGGCGGGACCGCAGCGGGCGCAGTGCCCGGTGCAGTCGTGACTTCACCGTCCCGCGTGGCCATCCCAGGACGGTGGACGTCTCCTCCTCGTCGAGCTCGAGGAAGTAGCGGCACACCACCACCCGCCGCTGCGGCTCGGGCAGCTGCCGCACCGCCTCGAGGAGAAGAGCTCGCCGTTCGCTGGAGAGCGCCTCGCTCGCCGGATCGCCGACCGCCTCGTCGAGACCCTCGACCGAGCGCAGGGTCGCGTCCCGTCGCCGTTTCGCGGCGCGGACTGCATTCTTCGTCTCGTTCGCGACGATCCGCAGTAGCCATGGCCTGAACGCCGACCCGTCGCGGAAGGCGCCGAGCGCGGAGTAGGCCTTGACGAAGGCGACCTGGACTACGTCGTCGGCGTCAGGTCCCGCACCGAGGAGCACGGCCGTGCGGTGCGCGATCGCCGAGTGACGGCGTACGAGGGCGGCGTACGCGTCCCGGTCGCCGGATCGTACGCGAGCGATGGCCGCCTGCTCGGCAGCCTCCGCGGGCTGGGTGATGCGGACCTCCTCGCGGCGCCACCTGGGCTCACGATGCCTGACGACACCTGCGGACACCACTGCCTTGTCCTACACCGCCGCGTGGCCGCGGGTTCCCGCCGGCCCGCGGGTGGCTCTACAGCTGGCTCAGGGCGGGAACGGCGCCGGCCAGGACCTCCACGCCCTCGACGGTCCACGGGCCGGCGGCGATGACGCCGACGTGGTTGATGCCGAGCGTCGCGAAACCCTCACACCGCTTGACGAACGCCTCCGACGACTCATCGGGCATGAGCCGGGTGCCGATTGTCTTCTCGATGTCGTCGTACGACCGGCCGACGGCCTCGCAGTGACGGGCCAGTACATCCAGTTTGCGCCGCACCGTCTGGCCACCGTCGGGGATGTCGAAGACGTTGCAGGCGTCGGCGTACTCCGCCACGAGGCGCAGGGTCTTCCGTTCGCCGGTACCGCCGATCAGGATCGGTGGATGCGGCCGGCTGACGGAGTTGGGGCTGTTGACCGGGTGCTCCAACCGGTAGTGGCGACCCTCGAACGCCGCCTCGCTCCCGGACCACATCTGGAGGGCGAGAAGCAGGGTCTCCCGCAGCCGCTCGAAGCGTTCGGCGGTAGGTGGCAGCGGCAGGTCCATCGCCCGGGCTTCGTCCCGGTGGTAACCCGCGCCGATGCCGAGCCAGGCCCTACCACCGGTCAGGACGTCGAGGGTGGTGACGGCCTTCACCAGCAGGCTCGGCGGCCGGAACGTCACGCCCGTCACCATGGTGCCGAGCCGCACCCGCTGCGTGAGTGCCGCAAGGTAGCCGAGCGTGGTGTAGGCCTCCAGCATCTCGGTGGCGTCGCCTGCGAACGGGTCGGCCTGGAGCAGGTGGTCGGCGACCCAGACGGTGTCGAGGCCACCCTCGTCGGCGGCGCGCACCACCTCTCCGAGTCCGGTGACGAGGCCGCCCGGACCGCCGGGCCAGGAGTAGTTGGTGACGCTGAGGCTCAGTCGCACGGTCCCGCTTCCCTTTCGGTTGACTTTACGATTGCAAATTTTAGGGTCACTCTAATATTTGAGTCGCCATCGTACAACCTCGATAAGCTCTGACCATGCGCTCGGAACCAGGACTTCGTGAACGCAAGAAGCAACGGACCCGACAGACCATCGCCGAGACCGCGTTCGATCTCTTCACCAGCAGGGGATTCGACCACGTGACGGTCACCGAGGTGGCGCGGCAGGCGGACGTGTCCGAGGCGACCGTCTTCAACTACTTCCCCACCAAGGAAGACCTCGTCTACGGCCAACTCGAGACGTTCCACGACGCGCTGCTCGATGCGATCCGTGGCCGCGCCGCCGGCCAGTCGATCCCGGAGGCGTTTCGCGACTTCCTCCTGCGGGCCGACGGGCTGGTCCATTCGAGCGACAGGACCGCGGTCGACCAACTCGCCGCCGTGACCCGGGTCATCACCGGGAGCCGGTCGCTCCTGACCCGCGAACGACAGGTCCACGACGACACCACCAGAGCGCTCGCAGACCTCATCGCCGAGGAGATCTCCACCAGGCCGGGCGACGTCGAGCCCTGGGTGGTTGCCCACGCGCTGGTCGGCGTCCACCGATCGTTGATCGACTTCGTGCGTACGCAGGTGCTCGCAGGCAGGAGCGGACCACCGCTCAGGCGACGGCTCCGGACGCAGGCCAGACAGGCGTTCGCGTTGCTCGACACCGGCCTCGCCGGCTACCCG
>JBOHED010000383.1:0-4208 GCA_050700915.1 Actinopolymorphaceae bacterium
GAAGGGTCGGCTGGGCGGACGCACGATGGAGATCTCCCGGCTCATCGGCAGGTCGCTGCGTGCGGTCATCGACTTCAAGGCGCTCGGCGAGAACACCATCGTGCTCGACTGCGACGTTCTGCAGGCCGACGGCGGCACCCGTACGGCCGCCATCACCGGCGCCTACGTCGCGCTCGTCGACGCCGTGCGGTACCTCGCTGGACGCGGCTCCCTCCGTGGCGACGCCCTCACCGACTCGGTGTCAGCGGTATCGGTCGGCATCGTCGAAGGCGCGCCGCTGCTCGACCTGTGCTACGAGGAGGACGTCCGCGCCGAGACCGACATGAACGTCGTGATGACTGGCGACGGGCGTTTCGTCGAGGTACAGGGCACGGCCGAGGGGGAGCCGTTCGACCGCAAGTTGCTCGACGAACTCCTCGAGCTGGCCGGCGTCGGCTGTGCGGAGCTGGCGCGGATCCAGGCCGAGGTGCTCGCCAAGGATCTGCCGGCGAGGCCCGGTCCGTGACGAGTGGGAGTACGGCTGCGGCCGGCAGGCCGAGGGTTCTGCTCGCCACCCACAACCGCGGCAAGATGGTCGAGATGGCTCGGATCCTCACCCCGCTGGTGCCGGCAGTGGAGGTTCTCGACCTGGACGACATCCCCGCCTACGACGAGCCTGCCGAGACCGAGCCGTCGTTCGAGGGCAACGCCCGGCTCAAGGCGCGTGCGGCGCTCGCGCACACGGGTCTGCCGTCCGTCGCCGACGACAGCGGCCTGTGCGTCGACGCGTTGAACGGCATGCCCGGCGTACTCACCGCCCGCTGGGCCGGTCGCGGGGAGAACCGGCCGCGTGGCTATGAACTCCTGCTCGACCAACTGGTGGAGGTGCCTGACGAGCGCCGTGGGGCGTATTTCGTGGCCTGCATGGTCCTGGCTCTCCCCGACGGGACCGAGCAGCTGGTCGAGGGCCGGATGGCCGGGTCGATCGCCCGGGAACCCGCGGGGACGGGTGGTTTCGGCTACGACCCGGTGTTCGTACCCGACGGTGAGAAGCGCACCGCCGCCGAGCTTCCGTCGGACGAGAAGGACGCGTTGAGCCACCGGGGCAAGGCGATCCGCGCCATGGCGCCCCTCATCGCCGCAGCCCTGATCCAGTCCTGACCTCCGTTCGTCCGCGCCTCGGCTCGTCCGCGTCTCCACTGGCCCGGCGTCTCCGCCGGCCCGGCACCTGCGCCGGCCTGACCGGGGGACCCGTGCGAGTGTGCGCAAACTGTAGGTTTTTGGGGCGAAAACCTACAGTTTGCACACACTCGGCAGGGCCGTGCGCCGCATCATGATCACGGGAAGGCCGCGGGCGCGCCGGCGGGGCCGACGGGGGCGTAGTCGAGGCACCGGGTCGGTCGGGCGTCGGGCGTCTCGCCCGGTTTGACCGCCTGCACAGTGACCAGCCCCTTGTCCTCGAACCACACCACCCGGAACCGCGACAGCAGGGGTGACACGAGCGCGTACCGGCTGGACGCCCCCGCATAGACCGGGACTACGTCGCCGGTCACCAGCCAGATCCGTCGCGCCGTCGCCAGCGGGCGGGGCAGCGGGCACGCCGTCCGCGGAGTCGTCTCGTCGGTCGGGACGGCACGGTACGCCTGGTTCAGTGGCAGGTGCAGCCGCGGCGCATACACCCGCACCGCCGCCCGGTCACCGTTGCCGACGAGCAGGACGTCGCCGGGTTTCCACTTGCCGGCCACGAAGGCCAACGCACCGCGGTAGTCGTCGACGCCGTACAGATAGGTGAGGTCGTGTGCGAGCCTGGTCGGCGGGGTCCAGCACGCGGCGAGTACGCAGGCCGCGGTCGTGGTTCCCGCGAAGCCCGCGACCAGCCGATCGCCGAGCCCCGGCCCGTCGTTCCGTACTCGCGAGTCGTTCCGGGCTGGTCGGTCGAGCGTCCACCCGCGGACGACCCGGACCGCCCACCCGGCCACGGCGTCGACCAGGATGCCGAGGCAGAGCAGCAGGGACGGTACGCAGAACAGCACCAACCGCCGGCCGAACGGATAGAGGCCCAGCACCCCTGCCGTGTACGCCGCCACCAGCGGCAGCACCAGCAGGACGGCGATCGCGGCATGTCGGCGGAAGGCGACCACCAGGCCGACGACCAGCAGTCCGGCCGCCCACGCCGCCGGGAAGCCGAGCTCGCGCACAGCGAGCTCACCGAACACGAACCGGTGCCAGCCCCACCAGCCCGTGACGCCGCCGCCGAGGTCGGCGTGGCCGCTCGGTCCGAGAAACGCCGCCCAGTACGCATGGAAGTCCGGCGCCAGGCTCGTCAGGTGCCGGGCATAGAGCGCCGCGGCCAGGACAGAGACGGCCGGAGCGGCGAGCCAGACCGCCGCGTGGCGTACGGTCAATTCCCGCCGGCCGATCCGCACAAGCGTCACCCAGCCGGCCACCAAGGGTGCCGCCAGCATGAAGCCGTGGGACAGCCACGGCAGGACGGCCAGCGAGGCGTACCACCACAGGTCCGTGCGCCGCAGTGCCCCACCGGCTTGCCCATCGGGTCGGTTTCCCCGTGCCAGGAGCAGGACGCCGAGCAGCACCAGCCAGGTCACCGCCAACGCGTCGGTGGCGTACTGCTTCGTCTGCACGGTGTAGAACACCAGCTCGGAGATGGTCGCGAGCAGGACGAGCGGGACGACGGCAGCCCAGCGGTAGCGCACCAGGCGGACACCGAGCAGGGCGACGAGTGCGAGCACGGCGCACCCCGAGCCGAGCGTCACCAGCCGGTAGGTGCGTTCACCGTCGCCGGCGACCGTCGTCACGGCCCGGACCGCGAGGAGCCACAGCGGCGGTGCCGCCTGGGTGTCGGCGAGCCGGCCGAGCAGCGCCCGCACCGGATAGACGTCGAGGCTCTGGACCAGGCCCAGCTCGTCGCGCCAGAACGCCCGGTCCTGCCACCACAACGCGAGCCGCACCGCGATCCCTGCGGTCACGGCGATGGCGACGGCGGCGGTCGCGGGTTCCAGGGACCGCCAGAGTCTTGCCCCGGGCGGGTGCCTCAGCGCCTACCTCCGGAGAGCCGGATACGCAGCAGGATCCACAACGCCTCGACCCCGTCGCGCCAGGTGAGCTTCTTGCCCTGTTCCCGGGTGCGGGCGCGATAGGAGATCGGCACTTCGTACGGCCGGTAGCCGCGTCCCAACAGCTTGCCGGTGATCTCGGCCTCCATCCCGAAGCCGGCCGACCGGATGTCGAGCGCGCGGTACAACGCGAGAGGCATCAGCTTGAAGCAGGTCTCGAGGTCGCGGATGTAGCAGTTGAAGAGCACGTTGGCGAACGTCGTGACGCCCCGGTTGCCGAGGACGAACCAGAAGGAGTACGACGTGTGGCTGGAGAACGTCCGCGTGCCGTAGACCACCTCGGCCTCCTGGGCGATGACAGGTGCCAGCAACCGCGGGATGTCGGTCGGGTCGTACTCCAGGTCGGCGTCACAGACCACCATCTGGTCGCCGGTGGCGACGCTGGCGGCCGTACGGATGGCCGCGCCCTTGCCCCGGTTGGCGGCGTGCCGGTGCACCACGACCCGCTGGTCGTCGGTCTGGTCGAGGAGTTGGGGAGTGGCATCACGGCTGCCGTCATCGACGACGACGACCTCCACCTCGCACGGGTAGTCGACGTCGAGTACCCGCTTGAGGATCCGGTCGAGGGTCGCCGCCTCGTTGTAGACGGGCATGAGGATGGACAGCTTCACCGGGCATTTCCCCCACGAGATACGGTGCGGCACCCCTGGAAAGACGCCGACGTTCGTACGTGCGGGAGGGGGGACTCGAACCCCCACGTCTCGAAAGACACGACGACCTAAACGTCGCGCGGCTGCCAATTACGCCACTCCCGCCGAGTGCCAGTCATGCTAATGCCCGCTTGGGCCTCGTGCGGAGGTGGTGCGTGGGCCGGCGTCAGACGCCGAGTTCGCGGCGGAGCTTCGCGACGTGACCGGTGGCCCGGACGCCGTATTGTGCGACCTCGATCCGGCCGTCCTCGCCGACGATGAACGTCGACCGGATCACCCCCTGGACGGTCTTGCCGTACAGCTGCTTCTCGCCGTACACACCCCACGCGGTCAGCATCTGCTTGTCGGGGTCGGAGAGCAGCGGAAACGTCAGGCCCTCCTTCTCGCGGAACTTCGCGAGGGCCGCCGGCTTGTCCGGCGAGATCCCGAGTACGGCGTAGCCGGC
>JBOHED010000384.1:0-6272 GCA_050700915.1 Actinopolymorphaceae bacterium
GCTCGGCGCGCCCGACCAGGACCACCGGATCCCCGGGAAGGCGGGCCAGCAGTTCATGGATCAGGCGGGTCTTGCCGATGCCCGGCTCGCCCGCGACGATCGCCACCTGTGAGTGGCTGGACGTCGCAAGCTGCTCCAGTTGGCGCAGCTCACGGTCCCGTCCCACCATCACCGCGCTGGCGCCGCCGCGCGCTCTGTGCACGGCGTCAGGCTACCGTCCGTACGGATCACGGAGCCGCTCAGCGGGCTGCCCTTGGAGCTCGTGGACGCCACCACGTTGCCCCGCGCGTTGGCGAGTTTCTTGCGCGCCTTCCGGTCCTTGCGGGCCTGGCGGGCGACAGCCAGGAGCCGGCGACGATCCGCGTCGGCGATCAGTGCCTGGTGACGCTCGTGAGCCACGGTCAACGTAAAGGCTGGATGACCAAACATGCGATTGTCTCCTTCGTCGTTATCTCTTGTTTCGTTGGTGTCTCCATCCTTGGCCGGCAAGGTGCGCCCGACATCCGCAGCGGCGACGTATCTTCCGGCCGCTCTGAAACGTAGATACGCCTAGGCAGCTACGTACGTACACCTATTCGGCTTGCCCGCCGGTGAGTTTTCCGGTAGAAGATCATCTTGAGTCTTCTTCGTTCAGATATACGACAGATAGACCGTTATGGGGGGGTGACGCGGGTGGCGAGGCACGTCTCTCGCTGGGTCGGCCATGTGCCTTGGCTGGTGGTCATCTGTTCACTGGCGCTGATCGCCGCGGTCCTGCAGCCGGTGCCGTCGCCCGAGCCGGCGGAGGCCGCGGTCGTTCCGCGGGCGCTGGCGGGTGCCGGTCCGGTCGCCCGAGCGGCGCCGGCGTCAGCGACGCCGAACAAGCCGTTCGCGCCCGGGAAACGCCCACCGGTCGTACCGCGCGGAGTCGTCGCAAGCGGTGAACCGCGAGAGCTGTCGGCCCAGGACTGGCTGCGCGTGTCGAGTCAGGGTGTCGTCCTCCAAGCCGCCGACACCCCGGTCTTCACCCGCATGTTGCTGCGGCCGGGCTACGTGCTCGGTGACACCTCGCTGCTGGCTTACTTCAACGTCGACGAAGACGCGCCGTGGACGTCCTGGCGGGTGACGCTGTTCGATGCCGAGTCGCAGACCGAGCAGGCGTCGACATCGCTGACCAGGGACGACCTGCGCCGGTCCGGCTGCGCCGCACAGCGCGACTACTGCCGCTCCTTCGGCGCGTCCGACGGGTGGGATCTCGACCCTGCCAAGCGGTACTTCCTCACCATCACCGCCGTCTTTCCCGACCGCGAGGTGCCGTCGGCACCCACACAGCGGGCCAATCCGCGACGCACGATCGTGCCACCACCAATTCCGGACCGGCAGGCCGCGGGCTGCGGCTGCGGCAACGCACTGGGCACGACCGATGCCCGGCAGGCTGTCCGCGGCGTAGGCGTGAACACCGCGACCGGGGCCTTCAGCCGGGTGGAGCAGGACCTGGCGATGGCGTCGTTCGGGGTGCCGTTCGTCTCGACCCGGGTCTATTCCTCGGCGAACCCTGCGAGTGGTTTGTTCGGGCCCGGGTGGGCCTGGGCGTACGGCATGCAGGTCGCGGTCACGGACCGCGGTGCGTTGGTGCGTGCCGATGACGGCGCGATCGTGGAGTACCGGTTGGCCGACGGCCGCTACCGGCGCCCGGCGGGGGTTCGTTCGACGCTGCGCAAGACCGGTGCCGGCTGGACGCTCGTCACACCCGAGCAGGTCAGCTACGACTTCGACCGCCAGGGCCGGTTGACGTCGATACACACCGCCCGGCAGGTGGGCGTACGGCTCGCCTACACCGCGGAAGGCGTGGAGATCACCGACGCCTCTGGTCGACGCGCCGAGGCTCGGATCAAGGATGGTCTGATCCGCAAGATCAGCCTCCCGGATCACCGGAACGTCGAGTTCGCCTACGACAAGCGATCCCGGCTGATCGCGGTCGAAGACGCGCGGGGGAACGTGTGGCGGTACTACTACTCCGCGGCCGGTTGGCTGACCGCGGTGGTGGAACCGGAGACCGACGAGCGCCACGACGAGAACGACGGTGGGGTCGTGGCGATCCGCAACGAGTACTCCCAGTCGGGCCGGGTGATCCGGCAGTTCGACGCACAGGGCCATCGGACGACCTTCGCCTGGAACGCTGCAAGACAGGAGGCGAAGACCACCGACGCCGACGGCGTGGTCACCTACGACGGCTACCACGACAACGTGCTGATCCACAGCCAGCAAGGCAACGGTGATGTCGACAACCACCGCTACGACCGCAAGCTCAACCGCAGTCTCGTGGTCAACGGCAGGCAGAACCAGAACGAAGCGGCGTTCGACGAGCGCGGCAACCAGACGGTCGGGACGGCGCCGCAGCCATTGAAGTTCGACCAGCGAACGAAATACGACGAGCGCAACAACCCGATCCAGTTCGTCGACGAGCGCGGCAACATCTGGAAGAACACCTACAACCGGTTCAACGAGTTGGTCGAGAGTGTCGACGCGGAGAAGCACCGGCTTCGCTTCTCCTACGACGAGCGTGGACTCCTGGTCAACCGCACTGACCAGCGAGGCAAGGTCACCCACTTCGAATACCTCACCGCAGGAGACGTCAACGCCGGGCTGCCGGCGGCGATCATCTCGCCGGAGGGTCGTCGGACCGAGTTCTCCTACGACCAGACGGGCCGTCGGATCGCCGTCTTGGATCCGCGGGGGACCGTCGAAGAGGCCGAGCGGGACGACTTCACGACCCGGCTCCGTTTCGACGAGCAGGACCGCATCGTCGACGTGCGCGAGCCCGGCAAGCACCGCTCGTCGCGGACGGAGTACGACGCCGTGGGCCGGGTCGCCGAGACGGAGACCCCGACCGGGGTCGAGACGGAGTACACCTACTTCGAAGACGGTCCGCTGCGCTTGGTCAAGGACCCGCGCCGGAAGGTCTCGTACGCCTACTCCGATGCCGGGCGACGCACCGAGACCCGGGCACACCTGGACGACGAGCCCGACATCGTCACGACGTACGCCTACAACGCCAAGGGTCTACTGCAGTCGGTCACCTCACCGCGCGGAAACGCACCAGGTGCGGATCGCAAGGACTTCACCACGACCTACCGCTACGACGGCAATGACACCCTGGTCCGGATCTCCCGGCCCTATCCCGACGGCCGTGTCGTCCACGAAGACATCAAGACCGATGCACTCGACCGGACAACCTCGACGGTCGACGCCTTCAACAAGACCTCTGCCTTCCAGAGGGACAACACCGGCAACGTGACCGCCGCCACCGACTCGCTTGGCCGAACCACCCAACTGACGTATGACAAGAACGGCCAACAGACCGGCATCACCGACGCCGGTCGCAACTCCACCCGGTTCACCTACGACGCGGCCGGCAACAAGACCAGCGCCACAACGGCCACGGGCGGCAAGACCACGTGGACCTACGACGACGACGGCTTCATGGTCGCCATGACCGAGCCGCGCGGCAACGTCGATGGCGCAGACAAGGAGCGCTTCACCACTCACTACGAGTACGACCTGGCCGGCAACCTCGCCAAGGTGATCGACCCGCTTGGCCATACCACGACCAACACCTACGACGCGAACAACCGACAGACGGCGGTCACCGACGCCAAGGGCAACACCACCCGCTACAGCTACCGGGAAGACGACCAGATCCGTACCGCGATCGCCCCGGACGCTTCGCACCGACGTCACGCGCCCTCCCACGGCGCCACCGTCTACGACTACCACGACGACGGGCTGCTCGCGTCGGTCCGCGACCCGAACCACCACCGGACTTGGCTCGACTACGACGCGGCCGGGCGGGTGACCAGTACCACCGATCCGCTCGGCCGGCGGGCGGAGATCGGCTACGACGCCGAGAACAACCCGGTGTCGACGATCAATATCGGCAAACACGGGGAACTGTCCGACGACGAGCGGGCCGAACGGACCATCGTCGACAGCTACGACATCGTCGGGCGCCGGGTGAAGAGGGCGCTCGGCACGGACGGTCCGGTCTATACCTGGGGTTACGACGCCGAGGACAAGATCACCTCCTACGGCGACCCGACTGGTCGTCGGACCGTGAACTACGACGACGAGGACCAGATCCAGGAGGTCGTCCGCGAGTGGCCGGGCGGCGCGCAGGAGCGGTTCTCCTACGACTACGACGCGCGGGGCAACATCAGCTCCCGCACCTACCCGGACGGGACCCGGACCACCGCCGACTACGACGCGGACAGCCGGATCACCAGCCTGACCAACGTCGGCGGCGCTGCCGGCGCCAACCCTGCCACCTGGCGATTCGGGTACGACGTTGCGGGACGTCGTACGTCGACCACGCTCCCGGAGGCGACCGGGCTGGTCGAGCGGCGTAACTACGACGACGCCGGTCGGCTCACCGACATCGGCACGGCCCGCGCGCCCGGTTCAGAACCTGGTCCAGGCGTCCAGGATCCGGTCTCGAAGTTCGCGCTCGATCTGGACGAGGTCGGCAACCCGACAAGGGTGGTGACCACACGTGGCGGGGTGTCGGAGTCGGTGGCGTACGACTACGACAAGGCCGACAGGCTCACATCCGCCTGCTACGGCGCGATCTCCTGTGACGGCAGGTCCGCGGGCCGGATCGACTACACCTACGACCTGGTAGGCAACCGGACCAGCCAGAAGCGCGCCGGCAGTGCGGGTCACGATGTCACGCGCTACTTCTACGACAGCGCCGACCAGCTCCAGAAACAAGTCAAGGTAGCCGGCCCTGCCATCGACGCGCAGCTGGACATCGACGCCCTTCTGGAGCTCGACCTCGACGATCTGGGCGCCCGTCTGGATATCGGTGCTCTGCTGGGGATCGACGTCGATCTTGGTGTCGACGCCACCGGTTACGACTACGACGAGCAGGGCAACCAGATCAGGGCGGGCGAGAACACCTTCGCCTACAACCTCGACCACAGCCTGGCCAAGGCCACCGTCGACGGGCAGACCGCCAGGTTCGCCTATGAAGCGACCGGGCTACGCGTGTCCGCCACGATGGGCAGTGGCCAGAACGCCGCGACGCAGCGCTGGGCATGGGACATCAACGGCGCTCTTCCGCAGATCGCACTCGACACGGTGACCGGGCGCGATGGCCAGACGCTGGAAAAGCGCGGCTTCAGCTACGGTCCCGACGACGAGCCGTTGGCGTTGCTCGACCCGTCAACGGGCGCGCATTCCTACACCCACGACTGGCTCGGTGGCGTCGCCACCATGCTGTCGCCGACCGGTCAGGTGGAGGCGGGCTACGACTACGACCCGTTCGGCAACCCGCGCGACGGGCCAACCCTCGGCAGTGGCGCGGAGGCCGAACCGGCCGAAGGCGCGCCTGACAGCGGCGACAAGGAAGGCAACGACGACCACCTGCTCGGCGGCGTGCTGGGTGGCTCGTCCGACCGCTCTGGCGGGGTCCTCGGCGGCGTTCTACGCGGCTCCTCAGATAACTCGTCGGACAGCTCAGACGGCGGGCTGCTCGACGGCGTGCTCGGTAGCGGGGCCGACGACCGTTCGGCAGCTCGGCCGAAACCCAGCCCGTCGCCCACCGCGACAAAGAGCAAGGCAGCCTCAAAGCCCGCGGCCGCGCCACAGCCGAAGAGCAAGGCGGACACGACGGCCACGGGTCCGAGGAATCCGCTGCGGTTCGCCGGGGCCTACCAAGACTCCAGCCTTGGTGAAGGCAACTACTACCTACGGGCGCGCAACTACAACCCCGGGACCGGCCGGTTCACCGCCACCGACCCGATGCCCGACAGCCTCACGGCAATCTCGTCCTACGCCTACGTCAACAACAACCCACTCACCCACACCGACCCGACCGGCGCCTTGCTCGCGGCAGATGGCGGCGGAGGAGGCGGCAGCAGCCCGACCCCGGAGCCCGACCCCGGACCCAGCCCGGAAGAAGCCAACGGGCCGAGTCCGGAGGAGCTGGCAAAGGCACAGCAGATCCAGAGCAAGAGCTGGGTCGACGTGATCATCGAGGCCGGCGGTCAGGTCCTGATGGAGTTCCTCGGGGTCAATGACCTGCTCGACTGCCTCAACGGCGACATCGTCGGTTGTGTGTCGCTGGTCGTCGGGATGCTGCCCTGGGGCAAGATCTTCAAAGCGAAGAAGATCGCCGAGGCGATCTACCGCGCCGGCAAGGCCGTCATCACGTTCGCCAAGGAAATCAAGTGGGCCCGCGCCGTCATCAAGGGCGCGAAGAACGCGGCCAAAGCCGCCAAGGACGCCGCAGCGGC
>JBOHED010000385.1:0-2571 GCA_050700915.1 Actinopolymorphaceae bacterium
GTGTGCCGTACCGCAGCGTGACCTGCAGGGGATCCCTGCTCGGGAAGGTCACCTCCACGGACACCATCGCGGCGCGCACGGACGCCGCGGTCTCGCCACCGGGCCAGTCCCGCCACGGCAGGAGGTCGGCGGCGTGACTGCGGAGCTCCGAGCCGTCCGGTCCGAGCACGCTCAGCTGGTCGGCCCCGGTCAGGACGCCCGGCGGGAACGGTGCGCCGAAGCTGACCACCGTCGGGTTGCCGATCCTGGCCTGCGGGCCGGGGTGCAGCGTCACCTGGACAGAACCGCTGGCGGCCAGGCGCGGACGGAGGCCGGAGCCGCCAACCTGTCCGGCCTCCTGGGCACGAGCCTGCTGAGCAGGCGACAGCCTGTCGTCGACAACCCTGGCGGAGGCGTCCGTCGCCGCTCCCCCGGCGCCCAGGGCCAGGAGACCGACGACGACCATCGCCAGGTAGCGGACCAGGCGCAGGGCGCCTGCTGGACTGTGATCTCGCGGCATAGATCGCATGGCGGGCGAGCCTAAGGACGCCCATTGCAGTGACGTTGTCGCCGCTGCGCCGGCCCGACCTACCCGCGAACCGCTGTCACCGTGCGAACGGTGTCAGGGCGAACGGAGTCACGGCGAACGGGGTCAGATCGAACGGTGTCATCGCGCCAGCAGGGACCGCAGCACGTACTGCATGATCCCGCCGTGGCGGAAGTACTCGCCCTCCCCCGGCGTGTCGATGCGGACCAGCGCGCGGAACTCCCGGCCGTCCGCACGCACTGTCACCTCGTGCGGAGTGTCGGCGTCGTTCATCGCCTCGATGCCCACGATGTCGAACGTCTCCTCACCGGACAGGCCGAGCGACTCCGCCGACTCCCCCGCCGGGTACTGCAGCGGCAGGACACCCATGCCGATCAGGTTGGACCGGTGGATGCGTTCGTAGGACTCCGCCAACACCGCCTTGACACCGAGGAGTGCGGTGCCCTTGGCTGCCCAGTCACGCGAGGAACCCGAGCCGTACTCCTTGCCGGCGAGAATGACCAGCGGAACGCCGGCCGCCTGGTAGTGGACCGACGCGTCGTAGATCGTCGCCACCTCGCCGTTAGCCGTGAAGTCCAGGGTGAGCCCACCCTCAGTGCCCGGCGCGAGTTGGTTGCGCAACCGGATGTTGGCGAACGTCCCGCGGATCATCACCTCGTGGTTGCCACGCCGCGAGCCGTACGAATTGAACGACCGCACGTCCACGCCGTGCTCCAGGAGGTACGCACCGGCCGGGCTGTCCCGCTTGATCGAACCCGCCGGGGAGATGTGGTCGGTCGTCACCGAGTCGCCGAGCTTGGCGAGTACCCGCGCACCGGAGACGTCCCGCACCGGCGCTGGAGAGGCTGGCATCCCTTCGAAATAAGGAGGTTTGCGGACATAGGTCGAGGCGTCCTCCCACGCGAAGAGGTTGCCCTCCGGTGTCGGCAGGGCTCGCCAGCGTTCGTCGCCGGCGAAGACGTCGGCGTAGTCGCGGGTGAACATCTCTGCCGCGAGTGCGCCCGCCACGACGTCCTCGATCTCGTGCTCCGACGCCCAGATGTCGGCGAGGAACACTTCGTTGCCGTCGCCGTCGTGGCCGAGCGGATCGTTCACGAGGTCGACGTCCATGCTGCCGGCAAGTGCGTACGCCACGACGAGCGGCGGTGAGGCAAGGTAGTTCATCTTGACGTCGGGGTTGATCCGGCCCTCGAAGTTGCGGTTGCCGGACAGGACCGAGACGACGGCGAGATCGTTGTCGTTCACCGCCTGGCTCACCTCGGGGATGAGCGGACCGGAGTTGCCGATACACGTCGTGCAGCCGTAGCCGACGAGGTTGAAGCCGAGCTTGTCGAGGTAGGGGGTGAGACCCGCGCGCTCGTAGTAGTCCATGACCACCTTCGAACCCGGCGCCAGCGTGGTCTTGACCCACGGCTTGCGGGACAGGCCCTTCTCCACGGCCTTCTTCGCGACCAGGGCAGCGCCGACCATCACCGACGGGTTGGACGTGTTGGTGCACGACGTGATCGCCGCGATCACCACCGCGCCGTGGTCGACCTCGCACTCGGTGCCGTCGTCGAGAGTGATCCGGGTCGGTGAGCTCGGCCTGCCGTCGCTGGACACGGCCGCCGACGCGAACGTACGCGGCGCATCGGCGCCGTTGGCGCCCGCATAGGACGGGACGTCACTGGCCGGGAACGACTCCGCGTCGGCCTCGTCATAGCCCTTCTCTTCAGGCTGTTCGGCCTCGCCGACGTACTCACCCAGCACGGTGCGGAACGCCTGCTTCGCGACACTCACGCTGATCCGGTCCTGCGGGCGCTTCGGACCCGCGATGGAGGGAACGACGGTCGCGAGATCGAGCTCGAGGTACTCGGAGTAGGCGGCCTCGCGCGCGGGATCGTGCCACAGGCCCTGCTCCCTGGCGTACGTCTCCACCAGGGCGACCTGCTCGGCCGACCGACCGGTCAGTTGGAGATAGCGCACGGTCTCGTCGTCGATCGGGAAGACCGCGATCGTGGAGCCGTACTCCGGCGACATGTTGCCGATCGTGGCGCGGTTGGCGA
>JBOHED010000386.1:0-8495 GCA_050700915.1 Actinopolymorphaceae bacterium
AGTGCACGCCGTCGGCGTCCTCCCATTCCGCGGCGCCGCGGGCGCACAGATATCCGTTGCCGGTGGAGGTCATCGCCTCCCGCAGACCTTCGGAGGGGGGATCGAATCCGTCGTAGGTCAGTGAAAAGCCCTTCACCGCAAGCCCCCTCGAGCCGAAGCCACGGGAATAGCCCGAACGGATGATCCCGGACATTGTTCGGCAATTGCGCGGCAATTGGCGGAATCCAGGGATTCACTCGGCAGCCGTGACCGAATCGGCGTGTGAATTCAGGCTACCTCGCGGTAGCTGGGGTCACCGGTGCGCGAATTCCCGGCCCGGCGGGGCTGCCGGACCAGGCGGGATCTTCAGCCGCCAATGCCTACTGCGGCAGATCGCCGGCAAGCTCGACGTACGCCCGTTTGGCCGCGGCCGGCGACGTGCCGCCTACTCCTTTCCACGCGTCGAACTTCGCGCGACCCACGGGATCGGTGAACCCCGGTCGTCGACCCGGTACGTCGCCGACGGTCGCCTGCTTGTACAACGCGTAGAGCCGTAACTTGACCTGGTTACCCGGGTCGGCGTCCTGGGTCCGGACCGCCTTCACCGCGGCATCGAAGTCGGCGTCGAGGTCGCTCATGGTCCACCTTTTATCCGTTCGCGACCACGAGTGCAACGACCGCCGAACGCGCGGCGCGGTTCCGGGCACACCAAATCCGGGCATGAACGCGGTTGTGACGCAACCCCGGGCGGCGCCGGCGGCGGAATCCCGAAAGGTCAGGCGACGCCAGACCCAGATCGCCGTGATCGCCACGCAGGGCGGTTTTCTCTTCGGGTACGACACCGGCGTCATTTCCGGCGCTCTGCCCTTCATCCGGCAGGACCTGGCGCTGACGCCGGCGACCCAGGGGATCGTGGTCAGTTCACTGCTCCTGGGCGCGGCGTTCGGGGCGACCTTCGGTGGCCGACTCTCCGACCGTTGGGGCCGCAGGTCGACCATCCGGGTGGCCGCGCTCGTGTTCTGCGCCGGCACGCTCGGCTCCGCGCTGGCGCCCGCGGCCGGGTTCCTGGTGCTCGCGCGGGTGATCCTCGGTCTCGCCGTCGGCTGCGTCTCGGCGACCGTCCCGCTCTACATCGGCGAGATCTCCCCGGTCTCACGCCGCGGCCGGTTGGTCAACCAGAACGAGCTGATGATCGTCACCGGACAACTCGTCGCGTTCACCGTCGACACGATCATCATCCATATCCTGAACGCATACGGCGCGTGGCGGTGGATGCTCGGCATCGCGGTCGTCCCGGCGATCCTGCTGCTGCTCGGCACCCTCCTCATCCCGGAGACACCGCGGTGGTACGCCACCCGCGGCCGGTACGACGAGGCGGCAGCGGTGCTCGCTACGGTCCGCGAAGCCGCCGACGTCCCGGCTGAGCTGGCTCTCATCCGCGAGACCGCCGAGTACCGGCACGGCCATGAGGGCAGGAGTGGCTGGGCCTACCTGCGTACACACTGGATCCGGACGATCCTGCTCATCGGGATCGGCATCGCCATCTGCCAGCAGATCACCGGCATCAACACGATCGTCTACTACGCACCGACCATCCTGGAGAGCACCGGCCTCGGGCCCGCCTCGTCGGTCGCCGCCTCGATCTCGGTCGGCGCGATCGGTGTCATCGCGACCTGTATCGGCATGGCGCTGCTCGGCCGGGTCAGGCGGCGGCCGCTGCTGTTCGCCGGCCAGATCGGTACGACGACCTCCCTTCTGGCGCTGGCGCTGTGCTTCCTGCTGCCGGAGTCGACCGGGCGTAGCTACACGATTCTCGGGTTCATGGTCGTCTTCGCGTTCTTCCAGCAGTGCTTCATCTCCACGGTGACCTGGCTGCTGCTGTCGGAGATCTTCCCGATGCGGATCCGCGGCTTCGCCATGGGTGTGGCCGTCTTCGTCCTGTGGCTGGTGAACTTCACGATCTCGCTGTCGTTCCCGATCCTCACCGCGGGCCTGGGGCCGACCTGGACGTTCGCGCTCTTCGTCGTACTCGGGGTGGCAGCGATCAGCTTCAGCACCCGGTTCGTCCCGGAGACCAAGGACCACACCCTGGAAGGCCTCGAACAGAGCTTCCGAAGCCGGTACGCATGAACCCGCGGCGCGGCGGTCCGGGTCACGGGTCCGCCGGCGCGCTCGTTTCTCCGACCGCCGGCTACTCGCGTCCGTACTGGGCGAGCATGTCGTGCGGATACGGCGGTCGCTGGTCGCTCGCCCTGGTCAGGCGTTCCATCTGGTCGTCGGTGAGCGACCAGCCGGTCGCGCCCAGGTTGTCCTCGACATGGGCGAGGGTTCGGGGCCCGATGATCGGTGCCGTCACGCCCGGCCGCTGCAGCAGCCACCGGACCGACACCTGCGCCGGAGTCTTCCCCGTCTCCTCGGCGACCTCGAAGACCGTGTCGAGCGTGCGCCAGGTCCGCTCGTTGTCGTAGTTCGCCCACGCCTCACCGTTGTCCGGCGAGTTCTCGGTCATCGTCGCGATCCGTCCACCCTCGATCGGCCGTGTCATCCCACGCCGGTACCGCCCGGACAGCCAGCCGGCCCGCAGCGGGCTCCACGGGATGACGCCGAGGCCCTCAGCGAGCGACAGCGGGATGAGTTCCCACTCGGCCTCACGGTCCAACAGGTTGTACAGCGGCTGCAGGCAGACGTACGGCTCCCAGCCGTGCTGCCCTGCCACGTCGATCGCCTTCTGCAGCTTCCACGCGGGGTGGTTGCTGCAGCCGACGAACCGTACCTTTCCGCTCGTGACGAGCCGGTCGAGCGTCGACATCGTCTCCTCGACCGGAGTGCGACGGTCATACACGTGGACCTGGTACAGGTCGATGTAGTCGGTGCCCAGCCTCCGCAGGCTGGCGTCGACCGCGCTGATCAGGTGCTTGCGGCCAGCGCCGATGTCATTGGGTCCGGGCCCGGTCCGTACGTACGCCTTGGTAGCGATCACGAGGTCGTCGCGCGTACGCCCCCGTAGCCAGCGCCCGAGGACCTCCTCGGACACGCCGCCGCCGTACGCGTCCGCCGTGTCGATGAACGTCCCGCCCGCGTCGACGAAACGGTCCAGGATCTGATGGCTCTCCTTCTCCTCCGCCGAGGTGCCGAACAGCATCGCGCCGAGGCACAGCTCGCTCACTTTGAGGCCGGTACGTCCAAGGAAGCGGTATTCCATGCCGGGAAGGCTAACGCCGACGCGCGCTCACGGCCGATCCATTCCGCGGGCGAGATCGCGGGCCAATTCCAGTCACGGGCCCGCGATCACCGCTTTTCGCCCGCTGATTGGACGCCGATGGCCGGGGTACGCCTCCTGATGAGGGTGCGGCCACCGAGGGGGAACACGGGGATGCTGTGGACACGGCGATGAGGGCGACAAGAATCATGGTTCAGGCATTCGGCGCGGCCACCGCCGCGCTTGCCATTCTGGCCACCGGCTGCTCATCTCCTCCTGCGGACTCGAACAGTTCCGCGATGTCGGAGGTGACACCGACGCATGGGGCGCCGGTCACGATTCGCGAGGTCCCCCACCTGGGCAGGATCCTGGTGAACTCACGCGGCATGGCGCTCTACACCAATGACGTCGACACCCCCGATGCCCTCAACTGCGTCGGCGAATGCGCGGATGAGTGGCCACCGGCCGTCGTGTCGATGCGCACTGTTCCCGGCACGATGTCGGGCATCAAGGGGAAGTTCAGCCTGGTCACCCGGCCGAACGGCGACAAGCAGCTCGCCCTGAACGACCACCCGCTCTACACCTTCGACGAGGACAAAAGGCCGGGAATGGTCCGCGGCAACGCCTTCGTCGACACCGGCAGTGGTGGTACGAAACTCACCTGGCACGTGGCGACACCGAGCGGCGTCGTCATCCACCGCCCGTCCACTCCCGCTCCCACGAAGAGTCCCCGGTGACAGGGAGCATGCCATGGTGAAACGCTGTACACCGCCGACGCCACTGTCACGGGCGGCCGCGCGCAAGGCCGCGGGCGTACCTCCGACGGCCAGCTCGAGGTCGACCTGCGGACCCCGAAGGAGCTGGGCGGCGAGGGCGGCGGTACGAATCCCGAGCAGCTCTTCGCCATCGGCTACGCGGCCTGTTTCGAGAGCGCGATGGGGGTGGCCGGGCGCCGGCAACACGTGGCGGTCGACGATGTGTCGATCGACGCCAAGGTGCGTCTGCAGCCGACCGGGGACGGCGGTTTCAAACTTGGCGTTGGCCTCGATGTGGTCCTGCCCTCGATCACGGACGCGGCGCAGGCCGTCGAGGTGGTACGCGCGGCACACCGCATCTGCCCGTACTCGAACGCCACCCGCGGCAACATCGACGTGGAGCTCACCGCCAACCGCCAGGCCGTCACCTTTCCCTGAAGTCCGTCCCTGGGGCTCAGGCCGGCGGGTTGTCCAGGGCGTACCGGAAGACCGGTACCCGCTCGCCCGGCGCCACCTGGGTGAAGCCTCGACGAACGAACAACCGCGTCACCCCGCCGTACGCCGCCTGTCCTCGCGCTTTCCACCACTGCGGTGGCCCGTAGAGGACCGCGGCACCGCGTTGGGCAGCGTACGTCTTCGCCTGCTCGACCAGCGCGTCGGCGACCCCCGACCCCCTGGCCTCCGGCACCACCTCGACGCACGGGATGGCCCACGCGCCGGGTTCGACGAGATCGCCGTAGGGCGGGTATCCGTACGGCGTGAAGGCGCCGCACGGTCCCAGGGCGCACCAGCCCTGAGGCTGACCGTCGACCAGGCACAGCAGGCCCGGAATCTCCCCGGACGTGACCAGGCGACGCATCGACACCCGGTTCGCGGGATCCCACGGCCGGAAGTCTCCTCGTGCCAGCCGCGGCCACATGCACCAGCAGGAGCTCTCGGGGCGGGCGTCGGGATGCGAGGACTTCGCCCGGCCGAACCGGGGGTCGGTGAACAACGTCTCCATATCCGACCATCGATCGGCGGTAACGGGAACCACGTCGAGATGCACCACGGCAGGAACGATAGCGGTCGGCGACCCGACGCCCGGCTCTCCGAGCGGAGGCGTCAATAAGTGTCGGACCGGGTAGGAACCAGCAACACCGCGCTGCACGGGGGGGTACGAATGAGCGAGCCGACGAAGCACGACCCGAGGATCAAGGTCAGTGTCGTCGTTCCGGTCTACAACGGTGGCCGCTATCTCGAAGACTGCGCCACGTCGCTACTCGCACAGAGCCTTTCGCCCGACGAGTACGAGATCGTGTTCGTCGACGACGGTTCCACCGACGACTCGCCGACCGTGGTGGACAAGCTCGCCGCCGAGTATCCGCACGTACGTGTCCACCACCAGCCCAACTCCGGCTGGCCCGGCAAACCACGCAACGTCGGGGTGGCCATGGCCCGCGGTGCGTATGTCCAGTTTGTCGACCAGGACGACCTGCTCGGACCCGAGGCGCTGGAACGCCTGCATGCCATGGGCATCCGCAACGACTCCGACATCGTGCTGGGCAAGGTGGGCGGCACGAAGGCGGGTCCGAGCAACGTGTTCCGGGAGAACGTGGAACGTTGCACGATCGAGGACGCTCCGCTGATCGAGAGTCTGAGCCCGCACAAGATGTTCCGCCGCGCGTTCCTGCTCGCGCACGACATTCGCTTTCCCGAGGGTAAGCGGCGCCTCGAGGACCAGCTCTTCATGGTGCGGGCGTACCTCCGGGCGACCGCGGTCTCCATCGTCGGCGACTACGTCTGCTACTACTGGAACCGCCGCGACGACGGCAAGAACGCCAGCCGTACCGCGTCGATGCGGGGCTACTACGACAACCTCCGGGAAGTGCTCGACGCGGTCGAGGCGGGCACCGAGCCTGGCGAGCTGCGCGACCGGCTGATGCGCCGGTTCTTCCGCGTCGAGATGATGAGCCGCCTCGGTGAACGCCGGTTGCTGGGCTATTCCGACGGCTACCGCAACCTGGGCTACCGGATGGTGCGGGAGCTCGCGGTGGAGCGGTTCTCCTCCGGTGGACGCGGGTTCGCGTCCGGCGACGTGGTGGCAGGGCTCTCACCGGTGATGCGGCTGCGGGCGACGCTGCTGGAGCGGGAACGCCTCGACGGCCTGATGGAGTTGGCCCGGCGGTGTCAGAAGGTCCGCGCCACGTGCACGGTCGACGACCTGCGCTGGGAGGGTGGCCGGCTGTGCCTCGACATCCGTACCCACCTCGTCCACACCGACGGCTCTCCGGTCGTGGTCGTGGAGAACAACGGCCGGTACGAACTCGACCCGGACATCGCGGCCGGCCTGCCCACCATCGACACGTGGGACGTCGGGGATCCGTGCGCACACGTCAAGGCCGACATCCGCGTACGCCACCGCGACACCGGCACGTCGTGGTTCGCACCGGCGGACATGCACGCCGCCCTGGTCCCGGTCGGGCCGGGACCGCGGGCGCGGTTCCATCCGGTCGTCGCTGGTACGGCCACCATCGATCCGCAGACCCTCGCAGGTGGTGCACCCTGCGAGCCCGGCCGCTATGACCTGACGATCGCGGTCCAGACGCTCGGCCTCGGCCGACCGGCACGGGTGACCGTCGAGGGCGGGCAGCGGTGGAGCAGCGTACTCGTTCCAGCGGTGGTCGGTGATCCGGCGCGCATCGTCGTACCACAGCGCGCGACGCCGAGCGGGCGGCTGATCATCGACGTGGACGAACGGCGGCCCAGCCTGGCTCCCGCACTCGCCGGCCGGGGCGTCGGACCGCTCGACGTGCGGGACGGAGACCTGCACGTGTCGCTCCCGATGCACGCCGCGGACTTCACCGGCACCCGCGACGTCGAGGTCGTACTCGGCAGCGCGGGATCGAACCGGTCGCTACCGGGTCGGTTGCAACCCAACCACCTGGCGTCCCTGGTCTTCGACAACGTGACGACGCTGCCCTCGGGTCGCCATCCGCTCAGTGTGCGGGTCGACTCCGCCGGAGACCGGCCACCGGTCCGGATCGGCACGGTCGTCGTGCAGCACGGTCGGATCGTCGAGGTGTACGACACCAGCTACCGCACCGTGCCGCACCGGATGGCGGCGCGGGTGGTGGCGAACCCGTGGGTGCAGCGCCAGGCCCGCCGCGCCATCGCGGCCATGCCGGGACGCACGTCGGAGCGGGCGCGCGACCTCGCCCGCCGGCTCACCTCCAGCTGACCAGCGCCTTCGTCGGAAGCGGCACGCAGGGCGGCGCCGTCGTAGAGCCTCCGGCCATGTGGGCCTTGGATGAGGGGCACCCTCCACCAGGTGCGCCTTGGATGAGGGGCACCCTCCACCCATACGTTCGCGTGAGGGTGCCCTTCCTCCCCACCGAAATTCAGCGTTGACTTATATAAGCTGTAGCTGAATACTGTACGCCCGTACACGCGTTCGTCCCCCTCATACTCCGTACGACCGGCGACTCCGTACGCCCGGTGACGCCGCACGCACCAGGAAAGAGAACGAAACATGATCGACATCGACAGCCAGCTTGCTGCCATCCACCGTGAGGTCGGCAACCGCACGCTTGCCACCGGTGCGGGCATCGGCGTCCTGCTGCGGCGGCGGTACGACGCGGAGATCGAGGACGTCTGGGACGCCCTCACCGACCCTGTCCGTGTGCAGCGCTGGTTCTTCCCGCTGTCCGGCGACCTGCAGATCGGTGGGAAGTTCCAACTCGAGGGCAACGCAGGTGGCGAGATCCGGCGCTGCGAGCCGCCCAGGCTGCTGGAGGTGACCTTCGGAAGCGAGACCAGCGTGGTCCAACTCCGGCTGTCCACCGACGGCGACGTCACCGTGCTCGAACTCGACCACACAGTTCCCCTCGAGATGGCGGGTAGCGGTGCGGGAGCCCTCTACGTCGGACCCGGGTGGGACGGCGCTTTCCTCGGGCTCGGCCTCTTCCTCCGGGGCGTGGTCAGCGACGACCCCGTCGCGGCGGCGAGCTCACCGGAGGCGCAGGAGTTCTCCCGCCAGTCCATCCATGCCTGGACGGCGGTGATCGAGGCGTCGGGGACGGCGACCAGCGCCGAGATCGCCTCCGCGACCGAAATGTCGGCGGCACAGTTCGCCCCCGACGCCGACCCGGCACCTCAGGGAGAGTGAGCACCAGGTGAGCGACTCCGCTGATCCGGTGAAGACAGACCCGGTGGCGACAGACCCGGTGGCGCCCCGATCCAGCACAAGGAGCGCCGACGAAACGGCGCCGCCCCGGACCGAGCCCCACCACCCGAAGGCGCAGGGCGCCAGAACGACCGCGGCACTGCTGGCCTGCGGCATCGCCGCGGGTCCGATCTATGTGAGCGTCGGACTGATCCAGCTGATCATCCGGGACGGGTTCGACATCAGGCGACACCCGCTCAGGCTGATGAGCAACGGCGACCTCGGCTGGATCCAGATCGCCAACTTCGTCCTCACCGGCCTGCTGACCGTACTGAGTGCGATCGGGATGCGGCGTACCCTCCGTCCGGGCCGGGGTGCCACCTGGGGACCGTTGCTGGTCGGGATCTACGGGTCGGCT
>JBOHED010000387.1:0-3366 GCA_050700915.1 Actinopolymorphaceae bacterium
CGACCAGGCGGATGACGACGCCGAGGAGCAGCAGGAAGACGATCCTTGCCGGCACCTCGGCCTGGTCGGCGAACTGGCTCCAGGTCAGGGCATAAAGCACCGGCTCATTGTGCCCATGCCGAGGACCCGGCGGCCCAACCGCCCCCGCAGGCCCAACCGCCGCCGCCTGAGGACGTGAGCGTACGACGCCGACCCACGAGGCGGGCATGCACGCTGGTCCGGGCCAAGCGCCCGCTGATCGGTCCGAGTAGGTACGGTGGCACCCGTGATGAACAGTCAGAAGAGGGTCGGGCGACTCGTATCGGCGGCCGTCGTGGTAAGCGGTGTCGGCACGTTCCTCCTCACGGGAGCGGCGACGGCGTTCGGGGCGACGGCCCAGCGAACCGATGTGGCGATGACCCCTCTCGAGGTGATCGGCATCTTCGTCGGCATCCCGGTCGGGCTCTTCGTCGTCATTACACTGCTCGTCATGGCGCCCGGCCTGATCCGGGGCGCACGCCAGCAGCCTGGTCTCTCCTGGTCGGGCCGGCCGGAGTGGTTCGGCGCCAACCCTGACGTCGGGGAACTCGCCGCCGCGGACCCGGGTTCGACGTCCAGCGACCGTCCTGCGGTCGCATCCGCGAGCGCGTCGGAGGAGGAGTCCGAGCCCGCGCTGGAGGGATCACCCTCCACCGAGCGAGGTGGCGCCGGTGGGCAGTGGTGAGACGTTCAGCCCGCGTGAGCGCGCCGAGATCGAGCGTGCGGTACGCATCGCGGGCGAGCTCTCAGGGCTGACCTTCTCCACCTACGTCGGTCAGGTCGACGGCGATCTGCGGTCCTTCGCCGCCCAGGCACACGCCGCGCTCCCGGACCCGGCGCACTCTGTCATGGTCCTGGTCGACCCCACCGCCCGACGGATGGAGATCCTAACGGGGAGGGAAGCCGCTCGGGTGTTGTCCGACGACACCTGCCGACTGGTCGTACTGGCCATGCAGTCGGCGTTCGCTGTCGGCGATCTGGTGGGCGGGATCGTTGCCGGACTGCAGCAGCTTGGTGAGCACGCCCGGCGTCCCAGGACCGCCCATCTCGACGAGTCCTGATGTCCGCCGACAGGTCGACACCATGGAGTGAACACGGGAGCGAGGGTGGTGGTCCCGTCGCTCGTGCCCCGGGGAACCTCACGCCGTGTGACGCGACCCCTGCGGCGATCGTCCCTGCGATCGAACAGGTGAGCTCCGTCCAGACTGAACCGCTACCAGCAGCTCTCGAACCGCTCCCTGTCGGCTACCGGGCGCTCTTCGGTCGCCTTCTCGCTGCCGTGCGGGAGGACGAGCGGTTCCGTGCGTTCTGGCTCTCTGGTTCGTTGGCGCGTGGCGTCGCCGACGCCGGATCGGACCTCGACGTGATCATCGCGGTCCGCGACGACGAGTTCGAGACGTACGCAGAGCGCTGGCGCGACTGGCTCGCGACCGTGACACCGGTCCTTCTCGCCCGACAGATCCCTGACATGCCGGGAAGTTTCTACTCGCTGACCTCCGACTGCCTTCGCCTCGACGTGGTGGTCGAGCCGGTCAGTCGACTGGCAACGACGCCGTTTCGCCGGCGGATCGTGGTCGTCGACCACGATGGTCTCGACGCCCAGGTGCCGGCGCCGGTCGATCGCGCGGGACCTGATCTGGAGCGGATGGCGTATCTCGTCGAGGAGTTCTACCGAATGTTGGCGATCTTTCCGGCAGCCGTCCTCGCCCGTGAGGACTGCCTGCTCGGGATCACGGGTGCCCAGCTGAATCGCCAGATGCTCTACGACCTGTTCGTCCAGGCCAACCAGCCACTGCCTCCCATGGGGGTGAAGCAGTGCAGCGCGAAGCTGACGCCCGAGCAGCGGTCGGTGCTCGAGGCGCTGCCGCCTCTCGACGTCGTTCCGGGTGTCCTGATCGAGGCGATGCGGGCGACCGCCGAGGCGTGGCAGACGGCCGGCCGGTCGGCGCTCGAAGCGGCCGGTGTCGTCTGGCCGGCGGAGCTTGCCGCTGCCACCCGGGCGTACTTCGACGACGAGGTCTCCCGCTGGGTCTGACGGCGATTCCCGGGTGTCTATTGGCCGGGCGGCGTTTGTGGCAGGGGCGCCCTCATCCCGCGCGTGTTGGAGGAGGGCGCCCCTCATCCAATAGGTTCGCGGCAGGGGCGCCCTCCTCCAACGAGCGTTTGGAGCAGGGGCGCCCTCATCCCAATCGGGGCTCGGGTTCGCCGAGGGGAGCCTGCGGTCACCCAGGTCGGGAACTACGCGACGGCTTGATCCTGACGGCCGTCGAGACACGGGCGGACTGTCACTTCCGGTGCAGGTCGACGGGCGGCCCACGCCAGCGTCTCGCGCACCTCAGCCACGACCTGTGCTGGACGTTGCCGCAGGTCGGTGGGGGCGACATGGATGACGAGTAGGCCGAGCTTGGTCATGCGACGATGCCGCGCCTGAGTCTCGCGATAGGTGGCAGGCGAGAGGTGCCATTCGAGCGAGTCGATCTCGAGGACGACACCGAGTTCGGGCCAGATCGCGTCCGGTCGAGCGATCCATCTGCCACCAGCGAACAGGTCGTGGTTTCACAGCGGAGCGGTCACACCCGCACTGTGCAGAAGCGAGCGTGCCTGGGCTTCGGCGACGGAGTGGACCCCGGCAAGGACCTCGCTGAGAACCAGGCGTGGCAGTCGCGTGCCACGACGTTGTGCGCTGGACAGCTCATCCACGAGATCGACGCCCGTGCAGAGGCCCCGTTGGACGGCACCCGAAATCACCGCCCGCAGTGCATCTGTCTGGGACATGCGCCGGGTGGCGTCGATGACCGCTCGCGCGGACGGCGCGCACGGAAGACCGGCGATCCAGGTATGGGTGGGCAGTCGCTTCGTACGTTCGATGGTGACGTACGACGTTGACACACGCCGGCGTTTGTGTGGAACGAGTACATGGACGCTGTCCTCGTCCGGGAGGGTACGCATGCCTCCCAGCCGCAGGGCGGCGAAACCAGTCAGCACGGCGCCCGTGCCTCCGTAGACGACCGCAGCGAGTAGTCGCTGGCGCCAGGTTGGTTCGCCGCTGATGGTCAGAACGACGGCGGGAAGTATGCGCTGCCAGGGACCCTCGGCTCGCGTGCGATATCCAACGGTCGACTCGGGAACTCCGACTCGCGCGAGATCGCGGACCCGCACCACACCTTCGTGGTCTCGGATCAAGGCGGAGATGGCATTGTCCTCGATGCGGCGTCGTTTCGGCATGGCGTCAACGATGGACGAAGTGAGCGCGCGCGGGTCGAGCTGTTGACCGCCCTGTGGACGAGCACGCCGTTTTCGCTTCTGTGGACAAGTTCTGGCGTGTCCGGACTCCCACCAGGGGCTCCG
>JBOHED010000388.1:0-4101 GCA_050700915.1 Actinopolymorphaceae bacterium
CGAGGTCACCGGAGAAGTCGAGGTAACCGACCACGCCGCCGTACAGCCCTCGCCGGGTCGGCTCCAACTCCTCGATGATCTCCATGGCGCGCGGCTTCGGCGCTCCCGACAACGTGCCCGCCGGGAAGCACGCACACAACGCGTCGAAGGCCGTCCGGTCCTCCGCCAGGCGACCGACGACCGTCGACTCCAGGTGCATGACGTGGCTGTAGCGACGGACCGTCATGAAGTCGACGACCTCGACGGTCCCCGGCGCGCAGACCCGGCCGAGGTCGTTCCGGCCAAGGTCGACGAGCATCAGGTGCTCGGCCCGCTCCTTCGCGTCGGCGCTCAACTCCTCCTCCAGCGCGTGGTCCTCCTCGGGTGTCGCACCGCGCGGCCGGGTGCCGGCGATCGGGTGCGTCATCGCCTTCTCCCCGGTCACGGTCACGAGCGCCTCGGGGCTCGAGCCGACGATGTCGAAGTCGTCGAACCGCAGGAGATACATGTACGGCGACGGGTTGGAGAACCTCAGCACGCGGTAGATGTCGAAGGCACGCGCACTCGTCCGGCGTTCGAAGCGTTGAGACACGACGACCTGGAACGCCTCGCCGGCGCGGATCTCCTCCTTCGCCCGCTCGACCGCCGCCATGTGCTCGGCCGGTGTCCGCCGTCGTTCGTACGCCGGGTCGGCCTGCAGATCGGCGGCCGCGACGAACGACGGCGTCGGTTGGCTGAGAGCCTTGGTCATCGCGTCGAGCCGGTCGACGGCACCCGCCCACGCCTCGTCGACCCGCTGCGGACTGTCGTCCCAGTTCACCGCGTTGGCGATCAGCAGGAGTGTGCCGTCCTCGTGGTCGAGGACCGCGAGGTCCGTGGCCAGCAGGAGCGACAGCTCGGGCAGGTGCAGGTCGTCCTCGGTGAGGTCGGGCAGGCGTTCGAGCCGGCGTACGGCGTCGTAGCCGATGTAGCCGACCAGTCCGCCGGTGAGCGGCGGCAGACCCGGAAGGCGCGGCGTGTGCAGCCGGGCGAGCGTCTCGCGGACGGCCTCGAGCGGGTCATCGCCCTCGGGCAGTCCGACCGGTGGGGTGCCGAGCCACCGCGCGACGCCATCACGCTCGGTCAGGGTGGCGGCGGAATGGACACCGACGAACGAATACCGCCCCCACACGCCCCCCTGCTCCGCGGACTCGAGCAGGAAGGTGCCCGGCTCGTCGCGGGCGAGCTTGGCATAGACACCGAGTGGGGTCTCGGCGTCGGCGAGCAGCTTCCGGGTGACGGGGATGACCCGGAGCTTCCGGGCGAGGTCACGGAATTCCGCCAGATCCGGACTGGTCGTGCCAAGGAGGGTCACCGTGGCATCCCCTCGGCAGTGGGTACGCCCACCACGGCATCCAGCCGGTCCGCGTCGAAGCAGGTCCGGTCACCTGTGTGGCAGGCCGGACCCTCCTGGTCGACCCTGACCAGCAGGCTGTCACCGTCGCAGTCCAGGCGTACCTCCTTGACCCACTGGCGGTGCCCGGACGTCTCACCTTTGACCCAGTACGTGCCGCGGCTGCGGCTCCAGAACGTCGTACGCCCGGTGGTCAGAGTGCGGTGCAGCGCCTCGTCGTCCATCCAGCCCACCATCAGGACCTCGCCGGAGTCGTACTGCTGGACGACCGCCACGACGAGCCCTTGGGCGTCTCGCTTGAGACGCTCGGCGATCTCGGGGGCGAGCCCGCCGGACCGGGCGGGTCGTGTGTCACCGGGCATGGCCGCCATTCTCGCGGGTGGGTCGGAGGTCATCCGGCCCGGGTGCGGGTCAGACCTTCGCGATCTCGATGGCAGGTCCACACAGCGGGGAGAGACCCTCGGGGTCCGAGGTGAGGACGGTGACCGGTACAGCGGAGGACCGGGCGACCGCGGCAAGGACCGCGTCGATGGCGTTCTCGTGGCCGTGCAGGTGGTGCGTACGCAGGAGAGCGGCCGCGTTGCTTGCGACCGGCATGGTCACCTCGTACACGTCGATGCGGGCGAGAACCCAGTTGACGCGTGCCGCGTGGACACCCTCGAAGTCGGCCTCGATCGTCGTCATGGCGGTGGTGGCGACGCGGATCGCCTCGTCCGTGGCCGCCTGAACCAGTCCGATGACCTTGCGGTCTTTGAGGTAGAGCTTCGAGAGCCCTTCGCAGTCGAGGAGGAGGGTGCCCGGCATCAGGCGGCGGCTCCTCCACCGCTGACGCAGTGGTCATGGCGCAGGAGAGCTCGGGAGGCCTCGACCTCTTCGGAGGTGAGCGGATCGTTGTCGGTCTCGAAGTCCTCGACAATTTCGCGGAGTTTGTCCATGGCGACCCGTTGTTCCAGAGCTTCCGCGACATAGGCGGAGAAGCCGCCACGGCCGACATGGGAACGTACCGCTTCGGCGAGATCCTCCGGAAGGCTGATCGAGTACTTCTTGCTACCGCTCATGCCGCTGATCCTACCCCAGGTAGCATTTCGGCATGGCGACAACGACGAGTGCGACATCCGTAAGTGGTCCATCCGGCGGTCTGTGTGCCGTTCGTGGCGGTGGGCCCCCGGCCGCACCTGCGGCGAAGCCCGGTGTCGGGTTCACCAGCCGGGAGGCGTACCGCTTCGAGGGGAGTCCGGGCCCCACCGGCGCCGCCGTCCAGTTGTTCGAGGTCGACATCGACGTGACGCCTGACACTGTTCTGTCGTACGCCCTCTTCCCGGACTTCACCGCGGGCGACCTGGCCTATCTCGCGACCTACACCGCCGTCGACCTCGCGTTCGCCGACGGCGGCCGGCTCAGCGACCTCGAGGTCCTGGACCAGCACGGTGTCGTCCTCACCGCACGCGGACAGGGCGAGGCGAAGACGCTCTCGGTGGACCAGTGGAACCTCCGCCGTGCACGGATCGGCGCGGTCGCGGCCGGACGCACGGTCCACGCCGTCCTCGTCAGCTGCGAAGCGCACGACGGTTCAGGGTGGGTGTCCGGCTGGGTGGACGACATCCGGATCGAGGAACGACCGGCGGAACCCGGCCCGGCCCGTCTCTCCGAGCACGTGGTGACGACCCGTGGCACCCACTCCAGCGGGGAGTTCTCGCGCGGCAACACAATTCCCGCGACGGCGGTGCCGCACGGCTTCAACTTCTGGACGCCGGTGACCGACGCCGGGTCTCTCTCCTGGGTGTACGAGTACCACCGGGCGAACAACGCCGACAACCGGCCGGAGCTCCAGGCGTTCGCGCTGAGCCACCAGACGAGCCCGTGGATGGGCGACCGGCAGACGTTCCAGGTGATGCCGTCGAGTGCCGAGGGCGCGCCGGACGGCGACCGTGCCGCGCGGGCACTCGCGTTCGGGCACGACGCCGAGATCGCCCGGCCGCACCACTACGCGGTGACCTTCGACGACGGCATCCGGACCGAGATCGCGCCGACCGACCACGCCGCGATGTTCCGGTTCACCTTTCCCGGTGACATCTCGACGCTGTTGTTCGACAACGTCACCGGAGAGGCCGGCCTGACCCTGCACCCCGACCGCAACACCGTCACCGGGTACACCGACGTCCGCAGCAGGCTCTCCAACGGCGCGACCCGGATGTTCGTCCACGCGACCTTCGACCAGCGGTTCATCGCGAGCGGCCGACCCACCGGCACCGGTGACCGCCGGGAAGCCAGCGGATACGTGCGTTTCGACACCTCGGCCAGCCGGACCGTCGTCATGCGGATCGCGACGTCTCTCCTCAGTCTCGAACAGGCCGAACGCAACCTCGCCCTGGAGCTCGGCCCGGACGAGTCGTTCGAGGAGGTCCGCGAACGCGCCCAACGACAGTGGGACGACAAGCTGGGCGTCATCGAGGTGGAGGGTGCCAGCGAGGACCAGCTCGTCACGCTCTACTCGAACCTCTACCGGCTCTTCCTCTATCCCAACTCGGCGTACGAGAACATCGGGACGGCCGCGGAACCGGTCCACGCACACGCGGTCCAGTCCTCGGTCACCACACCGCGTAGCACACCGAGCGCGACCGGCGCCCGGGTCGTACCCGGAAAGGTCTTTGTCAACAACGGATTCTGGGACACCTACCGCACCACCTGGCCGGCGTACGCCCTCCTCACGCCGGGCTCCGCGGGCGAGT
>JBOHED010000389.1:0-4280 GCA_050700915.1 Actinopolymorphaceae bacterium
GTCGTGGGCGTCGCCCTGCGTGGGGCGCGCCGCGAGCTCGACGACCGGACGGCACCGCTGACCGGACTGGTCGCGGCGTTCGTGTTCGCGGTCCAGATGCTCAACTTCCCGGTCGGCGCCGGCACCAGCGGGCATCTGCTCGGCGGCGCGCTCGCGGCGGTCCTCGTCGGCCCTTGGACGGCCGTGTTGTGCCTGACCGTCGTCCTGGCGGTCCAGGCGCTCTTCTTCGCCGATGGAGGGATCACCGCCCTGGGCACCAACATCACGCTGATGGGCGTCGTGACCGTCGTCGCCGGTTGGGTGATCTTCGCGCTCGTCCTCCGGCTGCTGCCGAAGCGGCCCGCGTCGGCGGCACCGGCGGCATTCGTGGCCGCTCTGGTCTCGGTGCCGGTCTCCGCCCTGTGTTTCGTCGGCCTCTACGCCGTGGGCGGAACGGCCGACATCTCGCTCGGCACGCTTGTCGCCGCCATGCTCGGCTGGCACGTCCTGATCGGCGTCGGCGAGGCCGCCATCACCGCCGCGACCGTGGCCAGCATCGTGGCGGTCCGGCCCGACCTGGTCTACGGCGCCCGGGGCCTGCTCGCCGGGCGGGACCTGCTGATCCGTACGCCTCCGGTCACCTCGAAGGAGACCGTCTCATGAGTGAACGCACCGACGCCGGTACGCAGCCGCGCCCGACCCACTCGCCCGGGGTACGGACGAAGGTGGTCGTGCTCGTCGGCGTCGTGGTCGCGCTCCTGCTCGCGGGCGGCGTGAGCTACTTCGCCTCCGGCCGCCCGGACGGGCTCAACCGGGTCGCCGAGGACCTCGGGTTCGGCGACCGGGCGCGGGACAGCGCCACCAGCGGTTCACCGCTCGCCGACTACGGCACCGAAGGCGTGAAGGACCCGGCCCTTTCGGGCGGGATCGCTGGTGTCGCCGGTGTTCTCGTCGTCCTGGCCCTGGGCAGTGGGCTGGCCCTCGCCCTACGCCTCCGGACCCGCACGGCGCAACCCTCGACGTCGTCCGCCAGCCCTTCCGCCAACGCCCCCGACGAACCGTCCACCGAGAACTGACTGATGGGCGCGGTACACACCCACCGGCTCTACGTCCACGGTCACTCCGTCCTGCATCGCCTGCCGCCGCACTGCAAGCTCGTCGCGCTCGTCGGTTTCGTCTTCGTGGTCGTCGCGACGCCCCGCACGGAGTTCTGGGCGTTCGGGTGCTATGCGGCCCTCCTCGTGGCTCTCGCCCTGCTCGCCCAGGTGCCGCTGCCGTTCGTCGCGACACGCATGCTGGTGGAGACGCCGGTGGTGGTGTTCGCGGTGCTGTTGCCGTTCATCGCGCAGGGGCCGCGCATGGACGTGCTCGGCGTGGCGGTCTCGGCGTCCGGCCTGCTGGCTGGCTGGAACGTTCTGGTCAAGGCCACCCTCGGCGTCGTCGCGTCGATCCTGTTCGCCGCCACGACCGAGCAGCGGGACCTGCTGGTCGGCATGCAGCGACTGCGGGTGCCGGGTCAACTCGTCCAGATCATGGCGTTCATGGTCCGCTATCTCGACGTGGTCACCGACCAGATGGGCCGGATGCGTACGGCAAGAGCAGCCCGGGCGTTCACCCCGCGCGGACCGCGTGCGTGGCCGGTCCTCGCCCAGTCGGCGGGCGCGCTGTTCATCAGGTCGTACGAACGCGGCGAACGCGTCCACCTCGCGATGCTCTCCCGCGGCTACGCCGGTCGGTTGCCGGACCTGTCCGGAGTCCCGGCGTACCCCTCGCACCTGGCATGGCTCCTCGCCCTCGCCCTCCCGGTGACCGCGCTGGCGGTGGCGTTCGTAGCCTGGTGGACACGATGACTGCCGCGCAGACCGAGGACATCGGGTCGACCGCGTTCGTGCTCGAACTCCGGGGCCTGGCCTACGCCTATCCCGACGGCCACCAGGCGCTCTACGGCGTCGACCTCACCGTCTCCCGCGGCGAGCGGGTCGCCGTCCTCGGTCCCAACGGAGCCGGCAAGACCACGCTCGTGCTGCACCTCAACGGCATCCTCGTCCCCGGGCTGGGGTCGGTCCGCGTCGACGGGATGGGCGTGGGTACGGACACGATCCAGGAAATACGCCGGCGGGTCGGCGTCGTCTTCCAGGATCCGGACGACCAGCTGTTCATGCCGAGTGTCCGTGACGACGTGGCGTTCGGCCCGGCCAACCTCGGCCTGCGCGGGCCGGCGCTCGACGCCCGGGTCGACGAGGCGCTGGGGTTGGTGGGGATGGAGGAGTACGCCGACCGGCCTCCCCATCACCTGTCCTTCGGACAGCGGCGGCGGGTGGCGGTCGCGACCGTCCTCGCGATGCGGCCGTCGATCCTCGTCCTCGACGAGCCGTCCAGCAACCTCGACCCGGCCAGCCGCCGTGAGCTGGCGGAGATCCTCCGTCGGTTGGACGTGACCGTGCTCATGGTGACCCACGATCTTCCGTACGCCCTGGAACTCTGCGAACGCTCCGTCATCCTCGACAGTGGCACGATCGTCGCCGACGGGCCGACGCCCGGCGTCCTCGGTGACGCCGAGCTGATGGCGGCACACCGGCTGGAGCTTCCGTACGGCTTCGACCCGCACTTCGCGGACCGGACCCGCTGAGCTCTCGCACCCGGCCGGCCGACGGACCGCCGGATCCTGCGCGGGTCGGCTCTTTGTGGTCAGAGCGCTCCTTTGGGGTAACCAGGCGAAGATCTGAGGCACTCGTGATCGATCTGTCACACTGAAGTGATCACCGCGATCGACGCGTTCGCATGCGAGCGAGATGATCGGAGGGCCGAGCGTGAGCGACCGGACGAGGCACCGCTTACCCGCCCAGAAGGAACATCCCGACCGGAGCCGGGCCGCCGGCCAGAAAGGGACGTCCCTCGCGAAGGGGTCCGCTGGCGCGAAGGGACCCACTGCCGAGAAGGCGTCCGCTGGCGAGAACCGGACGGCTGCCGAGATCGACGCGGAGCTCGCGGCCACCCGGGAACGCCTCGCCGGCACGATCGACACCCTCGCCGAACGCATGCAGCCGAAGCAGATGCTGTCGCGCGGCGCGGCCAAGGCGAAGCTCGTGGTCATGACCCCCGAGGGACAGTTCCGTACCGGCCGGGTCGTGACGGTCGTGGTCGCCGCGGCCGCCGTGTTCGGTGCGCTGAAGTTGCTCCGCGGACGACTGCAGGATCCTGGGAGCCGATTCATCCCCGCAGCTTCAGCCAGCCGACGATCGCCGCGACGACGGCACCGATCGCGCCGAGGCCGGCCATGATCGGAGCGCCTAGCCAGCCACGACCCCCGGTCGATTCCTCCAGCGGTGCGACAGCCGGCTCGGTCGCTCCGGCGGGTGCCTGCCGTTCCAGGGCACGCTCGAGCCCCGCAGTGAGTGGTGCGCTGCCGTCGCACAGGCCCGCGGCGTACTGACCGGGCTCGAGTTCGATGCCGTAGCTGACACGGGTGGCATAGACCACGAACGGTCCGGACCCCTCCACCTCGAGTCCGCACGAGGCGCCGGACTCCATCGTGACGATCTCCTGGCGGCGCCGCACGTCGCCTTTGTAGCTCCGCTCCACCTCGACCGTCCAGACCTCCACGCCCGTGGTCTCCCAGGGGAAATGATCCTTCGGCGACCGGTCCACCACCCGCCCGACGAAGACGGCGTCCGCGTGGTCGTACGCCTGGTTCGGGGTGAAGCCGACGCAGGAGCACGCACAGGCGGGACCCGGGGTGACGAGGATGCTGCCCAGGGCGAGGAGCGCGGCGACCAGCACGGCGCCCATGGTCGGTGCGTACGACGTGACTGGTCGCAAGGCGGCGAGGCGGGACATCGGAACCTCCAGAGTCGCAATGATCCCTGGACGCGACGCACCCTCCGCCGGTTGCCCAGTCCACGCCTGGACCGGCCCGTTGGCGGCCGGGCGGCGGGGCGCCGTAATCTCTCCCAACGTGACCGACTCGTCGAATGGCCGGCTCCGCGCCGACAAGCTACCGATCCGGATGCTGCACGACCGCGTTCTCGTCGTCCTGGACGCAGAGAGTGGTGAGCGTCGCTCGTCCGCCGGGATCGTGATTCCGGCGACCGCCAAGATGGGTAAGCGACTGGCCTGGGCGAAGGTCGTGGCGATCGGACCGCACGTCCGGTCGATCGTCATCGGCGACCGCGTGCTCTTCGATCCGGAGGACCGCGCGGAGATCGAGCTGCACGCCGAGGAGTACGTCCTGCTGCGCGAGCGCGACATCCACGCGGTCGCGTCCGAACGACTCGAGGACGACCAGACCGGCCTGTACCTGT
>JBOHED010000390.1:0-7982 GCA_050700915.1 Actinopolymorphaceae bacterium
CGGCGAGCTGCCCTCGCGTCCAGAGCGACAGCTCGGACTGGACGCTCGCCACCGGGTGGATCGCCTGGGCCTGCCTGATGTCGTCGACCGAGACCTCGGACAGTCCGATCGCCCGCGCCTTGCCCGCCGCGACCACCTCCGCCATCGCGCCCCACGTCTCCGCGAGTGGCACGGCCGGGTCGATCCGGTGCAGTTGGTAGAGGTCCACGTAGTCGACGCCGAGTCGGGCGAGACTCCCGTCGATCGCGCCCCGGACGTACTCCGGCCGGCCGTTGCGGTGCATCCCGCGGGCGCCGTCGGTCAACAGCCCCACCTTCGTGGCGAGCACGACCTCCTCGCGGCGGTCCGCCAGGCCTCGGCCGACCAGCTGTTCGTTGGAGTAGGGGCCGTAGACGTCGGCGGTGTCGATCAGCGTGACGCCGAGGTCGATGGCCCGTTGGAAAACGCCGACGGAGGTGGCGTCGTCGCGACCGGCTTCGTCGTACGCCCAGGACATGCCCATGCAGCCGAGGCCGATCCGACCGACCTGCGCCCCGTCGGTGCCGAGTGTGGTGGTCCGCATGGCACCCATCCTGGTCGTACGACGGTTGGCTGAGCCCGGCACCCCGCCCACGAGGGATCCCGTTCGCGCCAGGTGTCGGTCAGCTGACGGCGGCGGCCCCCAGGTAGTTGCCGTTCTCGTCGACCTCCCCGGCCGCCCAGGCGTCGACCCATTCGCTGACCAGATGCAGGAGGAACAGGTGCATCTCCTGCGTACGCGCCGTCGTCATGGACGGCACCAGCAACGCCAGGTCGGCGTGTTGCACGGCCTCTCCACCGTCACCCGCCGCGAACAGGATCGTCGTCGCACCCGCCGTCCGCGCCGCCTCCAGGCCCTTGACGACGTTGGCCGACCGACCGCTGGTCGTGAATCCAGCGACCACATCACCCGGACCCGCGAGCGCCGTCACCTGGCGGGCGAAGATCTCCTCGAAGGTGTAGTCGTTCCCGATGCAGGTGACCACCGATGGGTCGACGCTCAGCGCGACAGCGGGCAGGGGCCGGCGTTCGCGGCGGTAACGGCCGATGAGCTCGGCGACGAGATGCTGGGCGTCGGCCGCGCTGCCGCCGTTGCCGAAGGTGTAGAGCCGCTTGCCGTTTTCGAAGGCCTGGCACAACTGCCGACCGATGTCCTCGACCGAGGGGAGCAACGACTCGACGGTTCGTGCTGTCTCCAGATGGTCGGCAACCTGCCGGGCAAGCAGATCACGCATCTCGCACCCTCCCACAACGGCTCTTGCGGGCAGGGACGCCCGGCTTCGTGAGGTTATCGCGAGGGATCGCCGTCACCGCCACGTCACGGCCAAAACGGATCTTGACCGCGCCCATAACCGGACACCTTCACCGGTTTACCCGCCCGCACCCTTGCCGAGGATCCGGCCCCGGAGGCGGGCGTATGGACCCACACGTCGTCAGGCGGTCTCGTCGACATCTTCGATCAGGTTGGCAGTCCGCACCTCGTCGTCTGCCTCCGCGACAGGCACGAGGAAGGTTCTGATCTGGTGGGGTCGGAAATCCGCCTCGACCGTACGCCCCAGGAAGGGCAGGTCCAGCCTCATCGTGCCGGGTGCTCCGTGCGACTCGTACGCACGCACCACCACGTGTCCCGCGCCATCCTCCGCACGCTTGAGAACGGTGGGGACCACCTGACCGTCGGACACCTCCGCGAACGACCCCGCCGGCGGGCGGCTGCCGGCGTGGAAAGACTCGTACATCGGGACGGGACGCTGCGCGAGCTCGGCGGCCAGCCGGACCACCCCGGCGTCCCGCCAGTCGCCGGCATGCGGCACCAGGAGGTAGCGGAACTGCTGGCGACCCTGGTCGTGGAAGCTGTACTCGCTCGCCGGGCCCAGCTGGTCGGCGTCTGGCTGGTCGGCATCTGGCTGGTCGGCATCTGGCTGGTCGGCGTCGAGCTCGCGCGGCTCGTGCCAGGCGTAGACGGGGCTGCGAGCCGCCGTGATGCCGATGTCGCCGGTCCCCTCGGCTGCACCAGATGCATCCGCGCCGGATGCACGGTGGGCCGCGCCGGCGGACGTACTCACGTCGTACGCCGACTTCGCGTCGTTGACGACCGTCAACCCCGCACGCGAACCATCCGCAAGCTCGCCGGTGACGTCGACCCACGACTGCCCTGGCTCCTCGGCGCCGTCGGCCGGGCGTACGAGATGGCCGTACGGGATCTCGTAGGTCGCGGTCGGCTGGGTCAATGCGGTCGGGAAGCGGAGCTTGAGCAGCTTCAGCCGTTCGTGCCAGTCGAGGGTGACGCGGACCTCCAGATGCCGGGCGTCCGCGGCAAGGACCAGCTCCTCGACCAGCGTCGAGGAGCCGTGGGCGCTCTCGATCCGTACGACCGTGCGGACTGCGCCGTGCTCGATCCGGCGGACCGCGCGAGGAGTGAACGGTGTGCCAGGTCCGGCGTACGACACGACCCGGTGACCCCAGGTGTCCGTCGGGTCGTCGGAGACGACGGTGTGAGGGCCGTGGGCGCCGGCGACGAGATCGTGACCGGTCGCCTTGTCGACGAGACTGCACAACCACCCGGTCGACGGGTCGATCTCGACTCGGAGGTGCGGATTCTCCAGGACGGTCTCGGGCCCGGTGTTCGCGTCGGGGGAGACCGGGGCTGCGCCGGGGCAGATCCGGTAGAGCCGGTAGCCGAGAGGCGGCAGGTCGACGGGGAAGACCAAGCGGCGGGGGTGGGAGGTGGTGGCGAGCGGCCGGGCGTACTGAGCGGGGACCGGGTTCCCGTCCGCGTCCTCGACCCGGCCCCGGTCGCCGCTCAGGCCGAACTCACACTCGACGTACGTACGTACCGCCCAGGGGTGCGGGTTGAAGACGACGACCGGCTGGTCACCCTCGCGGAACGGGATGTCCACGTCCCGCGCGATGGTCTGCAAGGCGAGGTTGACAGCGCGTCTGGCGATCGAGCGGGCCTCGCCCAGCTGGTCACGGGCGTCGTCGTACGCCGGCTCGATCGCCGTCCCGGGAAGGATGTCGTGGAACTGGTTGAACAGCACCTGCTTCCAGGCGTGGGTGAGTTCCCCGTGCGGATAGGGCGTACCGGCGTTGTGGGCCGCGACCGTCGCCCATTTCTCGGCCATCATCAGGGCATGCTCGGCGCTGCGTACCCACGACTTGATGCCCGAGTGCGCGGCGTAACAGCCGGCGGCGTGATGCTGAAGATCGCCGCGCCAGGTCGGTAGGTCGACGCCGGACTGCTTGACCGCCTCGACGTACGCCGGTGGGCTGGACAGCCGCAGCTCGCCGTAGGCACCCAGCTCGTCGAGCCGGCGGATGCTGTCGAGGTTCGCCTTCGTCGGCCCGCCGCCGTGGTTGCCGACGCCGTAGAAGACCATCGCCGTGGTGAGCCCGGGTGGCAGCTGCGCGATCGCCTTGTCGGTGTGGTGGGCGATGTCGGCGCCAGGGCTGCAGTACTCATGGGGGATGCGGTACGCCAGCACCCGTGACCCGTCCGGCGACTCCCACCAGAACGGGTTGCCCGGCAGCTCCGCCTCGTGCGGGCCAGGACGGAGGAAGCAGTAGGCCTCCATGCCCTGCTGGCAAAGGATCTGCGGCAGGTTGGCGTTGTGGCCGAACGGGTCGGCGTTGAGGCCGACGGTCGCCGCGACGCCGAACTTCTCCCGCAGGTAACGCTGGCCGTAGAGCCCTTGTCGTACGAACGACTCACCGGTCGGCAGGTTGCAGTCGGGCTCGACCCACCAGCCGCCGACGTTGACCCAGCGGCCCTCGGCGACGCGCTTGCGGATCGCCTCGAACAGGGAGGGGTCACTCTCCTCGACCCACGCGAGCAGCGCCACCTGGTCGCAGGTGAAGACGAACTCGGGATACTCACGCATCCGGTCGATCGCCGAGGCGAACGTCGCGCGCGCCTCGGCGAAGCCCTCGGGCCACTGCCAGAGCCAGACGGGATCGATGTGGGCGTTGCCGATCATGTGCAGGATCCGGTGCGGTGCTGCGGCCGGCCTCGGCATGGACGGACTCTCCTCCCTCGGACCGCGGGCGCTGGCGACCCGGGCGCGGCGGCGGTGAAGATTTGCGACGTGGGATCGTTACCACGTTGAACGTAGGGGCGGTGATCGCCCACCGTCAAACGCCGGCCCCCCAACCGCCGCTCTGGTCGCGGGCCTGGTCGCCGGTCTTGTCCCCGGTCTGTGAGAGGGGTCCCCTGCTCCAATCACCTCTTGGATGAGGGTGCCCTTGATGCGAACCTATTGGTGCAGGGCGCCCCTCATCCAAGCGCCTTCGGGAGCGGGCACCCCATCGAACCACCCATTGGTGCAGGGCGCCCCTCATCGCAACAGGCTGCCGACGATCACTTTGCGGGCGCGGAGCGACGGCGGCGGAGCGGGGCAGTGGAGCCGCGCTCGATCAACGGACAGTCGAGGCGGGTCGTACGCGGACGTCCGGGCTTCCTCATCCGGTTCAGCAACTGCCGGGCCGCCCGCGCTCCGACCTCAGCCGACGGCTGGCCCACTGTGGTGATGCCGGGCTCGACCATGCTCATCCATGGCGAGTCGTCGAACGCCACGAACGACAGGTCGTCAGGAATCCGCAGCCCGAGTCGGGTCGCCTGCCGCCACACGATCTCCGCGACCAGGTTGTTCGCCGCGAACACTGCGGTGGGTCGGCGGCGTCTCGACAGGAGTTCGGCGGTCTCCTTCTCGATGCGTTCGGGATCGAAGCCGCAACACACGACCGCCTCGTCGCCGGCCGGGTGGCCCGCCTCGGCCAGTGCCTGCAGGTGGCCCTTGGCCCGGCCGGCGCCACTCGTCCATCCCACGTCGTCGGCGATCATCGTGATCCGCCGGTGCCCGAGCTCGATCATGTGCCGCGTGAGGTCTCGCGCGGCCGTGACGTTGTCGACCAGGACCGCGTCGCACTCACCGCGGCAATACTGCCGGTCGATCTCGATCACCGGCACGCCCTGCCGCAGGATGAACTGCGTCGCCGCGGCCGAGACCGGCGTCAGCAGAACTCCCGCGACACGCATGGCGAGAAAGGTCCGTGCCGCGGCCATCTCCTCCATGTCACTGCCCGCGTCGTCGACCAGGACGATCGTGTAGCCCTCGGCGCGGAGCACGCCGCCGGCGCCGGACGCGACCTCGGCGTAGAACCGATTGCGAAGATCGGACACGAGCAACCCGACCGTCGGCGTGTGACGCGCTTTCAGGCTTCGTGCGTTGGCGTCTGGAACGTAGCCCAGATCCTCGGCGGCGGCGAGCACCCGCGACTTCACCTCCGGTGCCGCATAGCCACGACCGGTCAGCGCACGGGACGCGGTCGACCGGGACACGCCGGAGTGCGTGGCGACATCGGCGAGGGTGATCCGAACAGGGACGCCTGACCCCGCCGTGGTAAGTCGCTTCGCGTGGGCCACGTCACCTCCCATCGGGCGAACCGCGACCAGGCGCGGGCAGGTATACGCGGCGGAGAGCCGACGCGTAAGAATATCAACGGACCGTAGCCACGACGCGGCAGGAGCGTCAACAACGCTTCACTGTACTGTCGGCGCGTCGCCCGGTCGGTCAGGTTGTTTGCTCGACGTGTGCGGTGCCATCGCCGGACCGAAAGACGCCGGGCGTCACACCCCAGTGCCGGCGGAACGACGTCGTGAAGTGGCGTACATCGGGATATCCGCACGCCCGGGCAATCTCGGTAATCGACGCCGGTCTTTTCGCAGCGGTGCGCTCGAGCAGTCGCTGTGCGGCGATATCCAGCCGGAGCCGGACCAGAAATCCGTGGACGGTCGTGCCGGTGTAGGTCCGAAAGACACGGCCGGCGTGCCGCTCACTGAGATGCACCTGCGCAGCGACGTCGCGCACCGCGACCGGCCGATCGTAGTTGTCCTGCAGGTATCTCACCATCGTGCGCGCCACCTGCTCGTCCCTGGCCAGCAACGCGGCCTCGGGGCTGGGTGTGAGGGTCGGGTCGTCCACGATGCCACGGGCGGTGTCGATCACCAGCATTCCGGCAAGGCGGCTGACGATCTCCTCGAACGCCGGACCGGGCCGGGATGCCTCGCGGGCAAGGAGTTCGAGCAGTGCGGGCACCCGTGGTGCGGCCCTGGTGATCACCGGTGTCGCCGGACTCGTGAATGTCTCGAGCAGCCGGCGACCGTGATCGGCCATGCCGGTACCGGTCTCGCTGCTTCGGCCGAAATCTGTCGCCGGCCGCCGCAGCGATGTTCGTACGTGAGCGGGAATGAGCGTGTAGGACCAGAAATGCACACAGAGTGGATCATCGGTACTAGAGATGATCTCGTGCACATCTCCCGGGCGCGCGACGAACAATGTGCCGGAATCGACGGTGTACTCGCGCTCGCCGGTACGGAAGAGACCCTGCCCGGCGTACGCATAACAGATCTCGAAGAATGAGTGCGTATGCAGAAAGTTTCGCCACGGGCGCGGTTCGTAGAAACCCCAGTAGAGGAATTCGGCGCGATGATCGGCGACATCGACTCCAATTCGTACAGAATGTAGGAATTCGATATCTCGCCCGTCGTACGCCAACACCGGACCGTCCCGCTCCCGGGCCGGCAGAGGCGTCGCCGACCGGTCCGGAATCGGGCCGGCCGGCGTCGGGGAGTTGGCGGCGTCGCCCACCGGAACCGCACTCACGGCGAGGCTTCGCTCCGACAGGTCGGGTCGACGCCGCGGAGGATCATGCCCTGGCCAAGTGATCCGGTGTGCGAGTCGGTGGTCGGCGGGTCGGCCGGGTCGCGGTACTGCACGAGCAACGTCGTCCGCGCCTGGTCGGTCGAGTTGACCCCTGACCCGTGCACCGTGAGGTAGGTGAAGAAGAGGACGTCGCCCGCCTCCGCCTCGCAGGGTACCGACTTCTCCAGCGGCCACTCCGAGAACGGCAGGTGGAAGCTGCCCTCGGACGCGTGCGCGAGTGGGCCGTTCTTGTGGCTCTCGGGCACGACGCGTACGCAGCCCTTCGCCAGCGGGGCGTCGTCGAAGTGGAAGATCGCCGCACCCATGGAGTGTTTCGCGTGCGGGAAGAACGGATGGTCCTGGTGCAGCGGGAACGGAGAGCCCTTCTCCGGCGGCTTGATGAACAGCTTCGTGTGGTGGAGCTGGACGTTCTCGGTGCCCATCACCGCCGCCGCGACATCGGTGAACCGTGGATCGACGATCAGCTTGGCGAAGGCCGCCGCGTAGAACTGCACGTCGTGGCAGTGCTTGAGTTCGGTCTGGTTGCCCATCGCCATCTCCCGGGCGCTACCCCAGGTGGGGTCCGCGTCACGGTTGAGACGCTTGATGAGCGCGTGGGACTCCTCGCGGTACTGCGCGGCCTCCGCCTTGTCGAGGAGGCCCTTGACGAGGACGAAGCCCTTGTCCGCGTAGGACTCGGCATAGGACGCGAGTTGTGAACTGTCGACCATGGGTTCCTCCCGGCTCTCCACCTCGTCTCGGCGGAGGTGGTGACGTCGTGCTATCTGCCGACGCCTCGACCGTAGGCGCGCGCGGCTGTCAGGTCGCCGGGCCTCGACAGACATCCTTGTTGAGGAAACGGACATGAACGAGGGGTACGCCGGAGTCGGACAGGCCTGCGGGCGGCGGTCTTGTGGCGCCTGGGCGAAGGGCTCGGTTCATGATCATGCAGGGCTGCGGTGCTATCGGCCGCGGTTGACCGGCACGTGTGGGTCTGCTTGCGTACCGACCGTGAGCAGGTTGGTCTTCGTCGGGTCCGTGAACGCCGACACCATCGCCGTCGTCCCCCGACTTCCCGGATCGGACGAACGACTCCTCGCCGACGCCGTCGTCCACGCCGGAGGAGGAAACTCGGCCACCGCCGCGGTCGCGGCCGCGCGGTTGGGCGGCGACGTGGCCTTCGTCGGGCCCGTGGCCGAGGACGACCAGGGGGAACGGATCCGTGCCGACCTCGTCCGCGAAGGCGTCGATACCAGTGGGATCATT
>JBOHED010000391.1:0-6083 GCA_050700915.1 Actinopolymorphaceae bacterium
TTACGCGGCGCACGTCGAGACCCGAGGTGGTCCGACCATGGAACCGTCTGTTCTGTCGCTGGTCCCGCCGGTCGTGACGATCGGCCTGGCCATCGTGACCAAGCGCATCTTCATCTCCCTGGGCGTCGGGATCGTGCTCGGTGCCCTGCTCCACAACGAATGGAACGTCGGCGCCAGCCTCGCCCTCGTGGGGGAGGTGGCCGCCGGCCTGGTCATCGCCGAAGGTGACATCGCGGAGGAGATGTACATCTCCGCGTTCGTCCTCCTGCTGGGTGTGCTCACCGCCTTCATCTACGTGTCGGGGGGTCTCGGTGCCTTCGCCACCTGGGCCGTCACGAAGGTCAGGACCCGGTTCCAGGCCCACCTGGTGCCGATCATCCTGGGCATCGTCATCTTCTTCGACGATGCGTTCAGCTGCCTCGTGGGCGGCAACGTCAGCAGGTCGATCACCGACCAGCATCGCGTGTCACGGGCGAAGCTCTCCTACCTCGTGGACTCGACAGCGGCGCCGGTCATCATCCTGACGCCGATCTCGGGGTGGGCGGCGTTCATCGCCACCGCCATGGCGGGCATTCTCACCGCCAACAACGTCACGGGGTACTCCGGCTACGAGGCCTTCCTGCTCTCGATCCCGGCGAACTACTACGCGATCACCGCGATCCTCTTCGTGTTCGCGGTCGCGTACTTCGGCCTCAGTTTCGGGCCGATGCGCCGGCACGACCGGCTTGCCGCCGAGCAGGGCATCCTGGTCGACACGTCCCGCGGTCCGGTTCCGGGGGAGACCAGCCAGAACCTCGCGACGCGGGACGACGGCAAGGTCAGCGACCTGATCCTTCCTGTGGTGACACTCGTGGCCGTCACGGTGGGCGGTGCGTTGTGGATCGGGATCGCGGGGACCGAGGGCGCCCTCACCCCACTCGGGATTCTCTCGAACGCCGACGTCATCCTCGCGTTGTTCTACGGCGGACTCGCTGCCTGTGTGGTCGCGGGGACAAGGCTGCTGGTGCGGCGGGCCGGCGTCGCGTTGGTGTCACGGGCGGCACTGTCCGGAATGCGGTCCATGGTGACCGCGGTGGCGGTCGTCTTCCTGGCCTGGATGACGGCCGAGATCATCTCGTTGCTCGGCATCGGTGAATACGTCGCCGGGCTGATCGACGGCACGCTGACGTTTGCCCTGCTACCGATGCTGCTCTTCCTGGTGGCGTCGTTCATCTCCTTCTCCATGGGCAGTACGTTCGGCACGTTCGGACTGTTGCTGCCGATCGCCGCCGAGATCGTGGTGTCCGTCGACGTGGGGCTGTTGATCCCGTCGTTCGGTGCCGTGCTCGCCGGAGCGATCTTCGGCGACCACACGTCGCCGCTCTCCGACACCACGATCCTGTCCTCGATCGGCTCCGGCATCCATTTGATGGACCACACGACGACCCAGCTGCCGTACGCCCTGGTGTGCAGCGCCGCCTCCGTCATCGGGTACGTCGCTCTCGGTTTCACCCGCAACGCGGTCGTCGGCCTGCTCGTGACGCTGGCCGCACTCGCGGTGGCCGTCCTACTCCTCAGACTGAGATACGCCAGCAGGCCGACGAGCGGAACCACGGCCGATGTGGCGGCCACCCACGAGACTCCGCCGCGTCCGCAGTGACGTCTGGGCCGGTACGAACCATGGACCTGGCGACAACCGGCAGTGGGCTAGCTACGGCGTAGCCAGCGTCTGAGGGCGGGCTGAACCGCGGCGAGGGCGAGGGCGGCAACGGCGCACATGGACCACAGGCCCTCAGGTCCGGTTGCGGTGAGGAGCTGCGCGCCTGCCATCGGGGCGAGGGCCGCGGCGATTCCCCAGCTGCTGCCGTGGACCGCGAGGTAGCGGCTTCGGGCATGGCGGGGTGCCATGTCGACGACGACGTTGGTGAGGTGACCTGTCAGGAGTGCTTCGCCGAGGCTCCAGGTGATCGTGGCGAGGACGAACTCTGTGAGGCTGGTGGCGAATCCGTTTACGAACAGCCCAGCGCCAAGGAGCAGATGGCCGAGCGTGAGGGCGCGGAAGCTGTCGATCTCGCGGAGGGCACGAGTCCGCAGGACGGGTTGGGCAAGTACGACGATCAGGGCCGACACGGCCAGCAGGATCCCGAGCTGGGTGGCGGGGAGTTGCCGCTCGACCAGAGTGAGCGGAAGGCTGATCGGGATCTGCAGGTAGAGCGTGGCGAGGACGGTGCCGGTGGCGAGGAGCGTCAGCAGTCGCGTGTCGCGCCACACGCGTGCTGGTGCCGCCGCTGTCTGTTCTGTGCGGGGCTGCTGTGGATGTCGAGGTAGACCCACCGCCACGAGCAGGGCGCCGAGCGCGCAGGTGAGCGCGTCGGCGGCGAAGAGCCACCGGAGGTCCCACTGCCCGATGACGGCGGCGAGAAGGCCAGCGGCTACGGCGGCGACCGCCATGGCGGCGCCGAGAAGGCTGTACGCCTGGGGCCGCCTGTCCGCCGGCATCGCGTCGGCGATCAGCGCCCCGGTGGGCGGTTCGTAGATCTCGAAGACCAGCCCGAGGAGTCCGGTGGCAACGACCGCGGCCGGCAGGCTGTCCACGGTGGCGATCCAGGCCTGACAAGCCGTGCATCCCGCGAGACCGAGAACGATGGTCGCCTTGCCGCCTACCCGGTCGGCAAGGTAGCCGCCAACGATGCGCGACGGGATGGTCGCCACGCCGAACAGGGACAGCACCATCCCGGCCTGCGCCACGCTGGCGCCGAGGTTCCCGGTCAGGTAGACCGCGAGGAACGGCAGGGTGAAGGCGCCGATCCGGTTCACCACCCGTGCACAGATCAGGATGCGTACGGTCGCTGGAACGCCGCGTGAGGTGCGAGAGGTCGATGGCACGGCGCTCGACAATGTGCCCCCTCCGGTAGCGTGCACCTCACAAGCTCGGTGACCACCGAAACGAAGATCGTTGGTCACGGCGCGAGACGCTAGTGCAGAGGTTGGTGACTAGTCAAGTGAAGTTCGATAGTCACGCGCAGAATTTGTTGGTCGTATCGACGCGGCTGGTCAATGCCCTCACCCCAGGTCACCAGCGCGGCCACGCGGTGGCCGTGCCATCCGGAAGGGAACGCATCCAGGCGGTCGAGGACGCGCTGAGCGGTGACGGGCGGCCACGCCCCACCGTCACGGCGAAGGATGCAGAACGGCTTGCCGACATCGCCGCGCGGCTGCGGAGAGTCTTCGAGGCTGCTCACCGCGACGACGCAAAAGGCGCCGCGACCGAGGTGAACGCGCTCCTGCGCGACACCCGGGCCCGACCCCAGCTCGACTACTTCGAAGGTGAAGGCTGGCACCTGCACTTCCACGGAGCCGACACCAGTGTGGTCAACGGCTGGTCGGCCGGATGCGCCGCCGGACTGGCGCTGGCCATCGGCAGCGACCTGGCCGGCAGACTCGGCGTCTGCACCGCCCCCGCCTGTGACCGGGTCTTCGTCGACACCTCCCGCAACGGCAAACGGTTGTTCTGCTCACCGCAATGCCTCAGCCGGGTCAAAGCCGCCGCTCACCGCGCCCGCAAAGTCCACTCCTGACGACGAAGGACGCGCGCCGCCTTGGCCCGCCGCAGTTGGGAAACCCGACTCAGACCTGCCAAGCGGTCGCCTCGCGAACGTCTTCGGTGGGTCGGCCGACCCCGTTCGCGCTGGTCTTTGTGCCCGCCACCGGCATCGCGCCCGGGTCCTAGCGTGGAGGAAGGTCAGGTTGTCAGGCGGCGGAGGGGCGGTGAGGGTCGATGGGCGCGAGGATGACGACGCGCCGGCTGGGTGAGCTCGAGGTGAGCGCGCAGGGCCTCGGATGCATGGGGATGAGCGAGTTCTACGGTCCCGGCGACGAGGGCGAGTCGATGGCCACGGTCCACCGGGCGGTGGAGCTTGGCGTGACGTTCTTCGACACCGCCGACACCTACGGAAACGGGGCGAACGAGGAGCTTGTCGGTGATGCCCTGGCCAAGCAGCGCGACCAGGTGGTGATCGCCACAAAATTCGGGAACGTCCGCGATCCCGAGGGCAATCGGTCGGTCCGGGGTGATCCGGCGTACGTCCGTCAGGCGTGTGACGACTCCCTCCACCGGTTGGGGTTCGACCACATCGACCTCTACTACCAACACCGGGTCGACCAGAACGTCCCCATCGAGGAGACCGTCGGCGCGATGGACGAGCTCGTCCGGGCCGGCAAGGTCCGTCATCTCGGGCTCTCCGAGGCAAGCGCGGTGACGATCCGCCGGGCGCACGCCGTGCACCCGATCAGCGCGGTCGAGACCGAGTGGTCGCTGTGGTCGCGCGACATCGAGGACGAGGTGGTCCCGACCTGCCGCGAGCTCGGGATCGGGATCGTGCCGTACTCACCGCTCGGGCGGGGATTTCTGACCGGCCGGTTCACCTCGCGTGCCGACTTCGCCTCCGACGACTTCCGGCTGACCACCCCGAGGTTCACCGAGGAGCACTTCGACCAGAACTACCGGATCGTCGAGGCCGTACGCTCCCTTGCCGAGCGGCGAGGCGTCACTGCGGCGCAGTTGGCGCTTGCCTGGGTGCAGAGCCGAGGCGACGACGTCGTGCCGATCCCGGGGACGAAGCGCCGCCGCTACCTGGAGGAGAACGTCGCCGCCGCCGGCCTGACCCTGACCGCGGACGAACTGGCCGAGATCGAGCGGGTGGCGCCTCGCGAGGCGTTCCGTGGTGAGAGGTACGCACAGGACGAGATGACACGGGTGGACCTCTGATCGCCTCCCGGCCGCGTCACCGACCTGGTGACACCGCGGCGCGGGCGCGGCGGACGAGTGCTTCGCCCAGCTCGATCTTGAATGCCGAACCGGGCAGCGGGGTCGCACCGCCGAGCCGGCCGTCGGGAGACTCCAGCAGCCAGGGAATGGGCGCGACGCCGGCGAGAGCGATGCGTACGTCGTCACCTCGACGTACCGCGGCCACCCCGACCAGCGGGAACGCGTAACGGGCGCGGTCCATCGCCTTGAGGTAGGTGCTGGCATCGGGCCGGGGTACGTCGAGCTCGAGGATCAGCTCGCCGCGTTCGAGCGTGGAGTTGCTCCGGTCGTCGTCGGTCGGGAGCCGGTAGAGGTCGGGGAGGGGAAGTTCCCGTCGGGTGGTGCGGACCGTCGCGCCCAACGCGAGCAGCGCGGCCGCCGGGTCGGACGGATGGGCCGACGCGCAATGGCTGTTGCCGACCACCGCGTGCTCGTCGCTGCGCCCGTCGCGGGCGAGGCACCTGTCGCCGCCAGCCAGCCAGCAGTCGTGGCCGAGCCGCCAGTACCAGCAGCGGGTCGCCTGGAGCAGGTTGCCGGCGATCGACCCCATGCCGCGGATCTGCGGGGACGCCGACAGCCGGCACGCCTCGCGAAGCGCCTCGGGGACGCTTTCGGGGGCGGCGCGCTCCAACTCCGCGAGCGTGGTGCCGGCGCCGATGCGTGAACCCTCGCCCTGCCCGCTCGCTCCGTCGTACGTCTCGATTCCGCGTGGCACGGCCGCCCGCACGTCGACAAGGGTGTCGGCCGCGAGCAGTCCGTCGCGGAGGAGCGGTACGACGTCGGTGCCGCCGGCGAGCGGCACCGAGCCGTTGTCGAACCCGGCCCCGCCCAGTTCGGCGGTGTCGAGGCTAGACAGTCGCTGGAGCTTCATGGCGTTCCCTCGCTGCGTTCTTGTCGGCCCGGTCGGCCCGGTCTGCTCTGTCCGCGGCATCCCGAAGCGCCCGCAGCATCTCCTCGCGGTCGATCGGGAGCTCGTGGACGTCGGCGCCGGTCGCGTCCCGGATGGCGTTGGCGATGGCGGCGGCCGTCGGGATGATCGGCGGCTCGCCCAGTCCCTTCGCGCCGAGGCTGGTGAGGTTGGGATCGGGGACGTCGACGAGTTCGGTGATGATCTCCGGTACGTCGGCGATCGTCGGCATCCGGTAGCTGTCCAACGTCTGGGTGAGCACGACCCCGGTCGTGGGGTCGAGCAGGCGTTCCTCGGACAGGGTGTGCCCGATGCCCTGGATGACACCGCCCTCGAGCTGGCTCGACGCGCCGAGGGGGTTGATGACCCGACCGACGTCGTGGATCGCGG
>JBOHED010000392.1:0-2317 GCA_050700915.1 Actinopolymorphaceae bacterium
CCGAACCCGGAAGTTAAGCCCTCCAGCGCCGATGGTACTGCAGGGGCCACCCTGTGGGAGAGTAGGACACCGCCGGACACCACACCAAGAAAGAGGGCCACCCACACGGGCGGCCCTCTTCTTGTATATACGGTGTTCGGAAGAAGGCATCTGCGGGCTTGGAGGAACGAGCGGAATGGGTGAGTCGTCGCGACGCGGCGGAACCGGCGACGATCGTCGTGACGGTCGACAGCAGAGGCGACCGGATCGGAAGCGCAGTCAGGCTGACGACCGACGGGCGGGTAAGGGACGGTCGTCCAAGGACGGCGGCACGTCGTCCGGCCGCGCTCAATCCAGAGGGGGATCTGGGCGAGGCGCGCCGAGCGGTGGCACCGGCCGACGGACCTCGGGAGGCTCGGGTGAAGGGCGCTCGGACTCCTCGAAACGCGGCTACTCGAAGCGCACGTCAAGCACGTCAAGCACGGGTCGCACGTCAAGCACGGGTCGCACGGACAGGTCGGCCGAAAGTCGCGCGGCCCAGAGCTCGCGGAGGGATGGCCCGGGCGGTGCCAGGTCCGGCGAGGTGCCTGGGCGTCCGTCGAGGGCAGGGGGCGGCCGGGGCGGACGAGAGCGTTCGGTCAGTGGCGGCTCAGGTCACGGTTCTCGGACCGGCCGTGCCGGTCGTCCGGGTGACGATCGCCGGGAGCAACGGCCCAGAAAGCCGGGGCAACCATCACCGGACCGACGTACGGACGCAAGACCTGCGTCGGCGGTACCTGAACCTGCGCCGACGCTGCCCGATGACATCACCGGTTTCGAGCTCGATGCGGCGGTCCGCAGCGAGTTGGGAACGCTTTCGCGGCCCGCCGCGGAACGGGTCGCACGCCACCTCGTCGCCGCGGGCCACCTGATCGACGAGGACCCGGAAACTGCCTTGGCTCATGCGATGGCCGCTCGGCGAGAGGGCTACCGGCTGGGCGTCGTACGAGAGGCATGCGGATACGCCGCGTATGCGGCCGGTCGTTTCGAGCAGGCGCTCGCCGAATTGCGGGCAGCACGGCGGATGACGGGAAGCGACCACTACGCACCGGTGATGGCTGACAGCGAGCGCGGTCTGGGCCGTCCCGAACGTGCCCTTGAACTTGTCGCCAGGGTCGACAGTTCACGCCTCGACCAGGCGACGAGAATCGAATTGCTGATTGTGGAGTCAGGGGCTCGGCGCGACCTTGGCCAACCCGGAGCCGCGTTGGCGCTGCTTGACGTACCTGAGCTGCACAGCCAGGCGACCGGAACAGCCGTGGCGAGGCTTCGCTATGCGTACGCAGATGTCTTGGAGGAACTCGACCGCCGCGACGAGGCGGCCGAGTGGTTCGCGCGTGCCGCGGCCGCGGACGTCGACAGCGAGACCGACGCCGACCAGCGACGAGTTGCACTCCGGTAGGGATCCGCACTGCCGGGCAGGCGTGCAGGGGCCGGGCCGGTCAGTTTCTGTCCACAGCGAACGAAGTGGCGTAGTTGTCCACAGGTGCGAAAGGACGTTCGGAAGCGACGTCGCAAGACGGCGAGAGTGGGAACACTTTGTTTTCTTGACGGAGGTGAACCCATGTCGCTCGAGGAGCGGTCGCTTACAGCACACCGCAACGAGGTTTTTCTGGTGGGCAGGGTGTCCATGTGCGCAACCCGTCGCGAGCTTCCCAGTGGAGACGTCGTGAGCGGTGTCCGGATCGTGGTCGAGCGTGACCCGCAGACCCTGCATGGTCGGGCTGCCCGGATCGACGCCATCGACTGCGTCGCGTGGTCGGATCCGTGGCATGACGTCCTGCGATGTTGGGAGCTCGGCGACGTGGTCGAGGTCGCCGGCGCGTTGCGTCGTCGATTCCGGCGTACCGACGGCGGGACAGTCAGTCGGTACGAGGTCGAGGTGCGGTGCGCGCGAAGGGTCGACGCGGCGGTTGGCGAGGGGGAGCCGCTCGCGTCGAAGGGAGAAGCAGACGGACCGGGACCGTGACGAAGGCGAGGCCGTTCGGGGCGTCTCACCTTGACTGAATCGGCAGTTCGGGAGGACCGCCGGCCGTAGAGGCCCTAAGCGTCGTCGAAGCTCCGCATGACGAAGCCGGTCCGTGGCTTTGGTCCGAACGATGTCGACTTGCGTGGCATCCGGGCACCTGCCGGGCGACCTGCTGGACGCGGGTGAGCTCCACAGGGTGGAGGAGGACGACCACAGTGTCGTTGTCGGCTCGGGCAGCGTGGACCGCCGACCCAGCATGGTGTACGTATCCGATCTGGGCGTCGGGAACTCGCAGCAGTTGGCCGAGGATGAGTTCGTGCAGGACCTCGG
>JBOHED010000393.1:0-4274 GCA_050700915.1 Actinopolymorphaceae bacterium
CGTGCCACCACGCCTGGCCCGCCTCCGGCAGGGTGTCGATCGGGTCGTAGTACTCGTACGTCCGCTCCAGCGCGTCGTCGCCGGCGTGCTCGATGCCGGTGCGGTAGTTCTTGCGCCAGTAGCTGATGCCGAGCTTCTCGTCGTACGCCGCGACCTGGTGGACCCAGCGCTTGCCGACGTACGGCACGTCGCACACGATCCGCGGTGTCGCGAACCCGGGCAGGTAGCCGAGGATCCCGTGCTGCAGCGCCTGCGCCTCGCGAACTGACACCCGCCAGTGCTCGCTGAACGGGATCATGTCGCACATGTAGAAGTAGTACGGCGTGATGGTCGCGCCGTCGAGCAGCGCGAAGCACAGGTCGAGCAGCTGCTCCTGCGAGTCGTTGACACCGCGCATGAGCACACCCTGGTTGCGGATGTCACGGATACCTGTGGCGAGCATCGCCTTCGCCGCGCGGGCGACCAGCGGGGTCACCGACTGGGCGGCATTGACGTGGGTGTGGATCGCGATCATCACACCGCGGGCGTTGGCGGTCGCCGCGAGTCGCTCCATCCCGGCGCGTACCTCGTCCTGCAGCCAGTGCTGCGGCAACCCCATCAGCGCCTTGGTGGCGAGTCGGATGTCGCGGATGTTCTCGATCTCCAGCAGTGCGGCGACGAACGCCTCCAGCCGGTGCCACGGCATGTTGGCCACGTCGCCACCGGAGACGACGACGTCCCGGACCGCCGGATGCGTCCGCAGGTAGTCGAGCATCGCGTCGAGCCGATTCTGCGGTTTGAGGCCGAACTTCAGCTTGTCCACCTGAGCCGTGGAGTTGCCCACGAGGTCCATCCGGGTGCAGTGTCCGCAGTACTGCGGACAGGTGGGCAGGATCTCGGCCAGCACCTTGGTGGGGTAGCGGTGCGTCAGTCCCTCAGCGACCCACATCTCGTGCTCATGCAGGGAGTCGCGGGTCGCGCGGGGATGTGATGGCCAGTCCGTACGCCGGTCGGAGAAGGCGGGCAGCATGTACCGCCGGACCGGATCCGCGAAGAACGCGTCGGTCGAGGGCACTTCGCCCGGAACCATCGTGTTGAGCATCTGCGGCGGCAGCAGCATCGACATCGTGGCCCGCTCGGCCTGGTCGCGCTGGAGGTCGGCGTAGAAGCGGTCGTCGAGAAGATCGCCCATGGCGGCGCGGAGCTGCTTGATGTTCTTGACGCAGTGCGCCCGCTGCCACTGGGCGGACTCCCACTCGGTGACACTGACGTCCCGCCATCCGGGAAGTCGCGTCCAGTCAGGTTCGCCCAGAGCGCGGAAGCGGTAGTCGTACGGCTGGCCCTGGGGTATGTCCGTCACAGGAACACCTCCGACCTGGACCGCCAGATCATGAATGTCGTACCGTCAGATCCACACGTTACCGAAGAATTTACTGCTCCAGCCACCATAGTCCAAAGGATCTCCGAGAGGTCACGGTGACCGTGCTGACGCCTTCCCGCCGCGCCGGCTCTCCAGTCGGGCTCCATCGCGTGCTCGAGCCCGCCGGCGTTCTCCCGCAGGCAGCCACCCGTCTGGACACGCGGGCCGAGCTTTGGCCCGACGAGGTGCGGGTCCGGGTCGAGCGGCTCAACCTCGACGCGGCGTCCTTCCGCCAGTTGCAGGAGACGTACGCAGGAGATGGTGAGGCGACCCGGGCCGCCGTCCTGGAGATCATCCGGGAACGCGGGAAGATGCAGAATCCGGTCACCGGTTCCGGCGGAATGCTGGTCGGCACGGTCGAGGAGGTCGGGCCGAACTCGCCGTTGGGGCTCACACCGGGGGACACGATCGCGACGCTGGTCTCCCTGACCCTCACGCCCCTCGTCATCTCCGACGACCTTGCGCGATGGAACGGCGACAGCGAGCAGGTGCCGTGCGAGGGCTACGCGATCCTGTTCGGCCGTTCGATCGCGGCGAAACTGCCGGACGACCTGCCGGCGGAGTTGGCGATTGCCGTCATGGACGTCTGCGGCGCACCAGCGCTCACTGCCCGGGTGGTCGCGGAGTACACCTCGCCCACGGTCTGCGTCATCGGTGCCGCCGGCAAGTCGGGCTCGCTGGCCCTCGCGGCGGCTCGGCGGGCGGGAGCGGCGCTCACGATCGGTGTCGTACCGGTAGACGCCGAGGCACGCGCCCTCGACGACACCGGGCTCGCCGACACGGTTGTCCTCGCCGACGCCCGCGACCCGGTGGCGCTGTCCGACGCCGTGGCGAAGGCCGGCGGACCCGGCGACGTCACCGTGGTGTGCGTCGACGTCCCCGGCTGCGAGGGCGCCGCGATCCTCGCGACGGCGGCCCGCGGCACGGTGGTCTTCTTCTCGATGGCGACGTCATTCAGCGCCGCCGCCCTGGGCGCCGAGGGCCTCGCGGCCGACGTCACGATGCTGATCGGCAACGGGTACGTGCCCGGCCACGCGGAGTACGCCCTCGACCTGCTCCGCGCCGAATCCGGCGTTCGGGCCCTCTTCGAGGCGAGGATGGACGCATGACAGCGACGCATCCCGGCGCACCTGAACAGCTGGCAGACCAGCGGGTCGTCTACCGCAACGGCACCGTCCTCACGCCCGTCGGCCCGGGGGCGCGAGCGCTGTGCGTGGAGCGGGGCAGGATCGTGTACGCCGGACCCGACGACGGGCTGGAGCCGTACCTCACCGGTGCCGACGAGATCGTCGACCTCGCCGGTCGACTGGTCACACCGGCGTTCGTCGACGCCCATGTGCACCTGTCCCAGACCGGGCTGCGGCGCACAGGGCTCGACCTGTCTGTGGCGCGCGGCCGGCAGGAACTGCTCGACGTGTTGTCGGCCCACGCGAGGCAGGTCTCCGGCGCGATCATCCTCGGCTTCGGATGGGACGAGACATCGTGGCCCGACCCGAGTCTGCCGTCAGAGGAGGAGTTGGAACGGGCGGCGCCCAATCGTGCGGTCTACCTGGCGCGTGTCGACGTCCACTCCGCACTGGTCTCCAGCACTCTCGTGGCCAGGGACCCGGCCATGACCCGCGTCCCCGGCTGGGACGGTACCGGCAGGGTCGAGCGGGATACGCACCATCGCGCCCGTGACGCCGCGCAGGCACTGGTCACGAGGTCGCAGCGGCGCGAGGCCATCGAGGTCGCCCTCGCCGCCGCGGCGGCCGCCGGTCTCGGCTGCGTCCACGAGATGTCGGCGCCGCACCTCAACCCGGCCGACGACCTGCTGCTCATCGAGGAGCTGACGACGCAGCGGCCCGGTGTGACGGTCGTGCGCTACTGGGGTGAGCACGTGAGCAGCGGCGGTGTCGAACGCGCTCGGGCGCTGGGGTGTGCAGGCGCCGCCGGCGACCTCTGTGCGGACGGAGCGTTCGGGTCACGCACGGCGGCGTTGACGTCGGCGTACGACGACCTGCCCGGCCACGCCGGCCACCGCTACCTCGACGCCGACGACGTGGCCGCGCACCTGGTCGCGTGCACCCGGGCCGGTCTGCAGGGCGGTTTCCACTGCATCGGGGACGCCGCCACGGCCGCCGTCGTGGAAGGGCTCCGGCTGGCCGAGAAGATCGTCGGGACCGAGGATCTCGTGCGGTCGCGGCACCGGCTCGAGCACGTGGAACTGACCGATCCCGAGCTTGTCGGGCACCTCGGAACGTACGGCGTGGTGGTGAGCGGCCAGCCGGCGTTCGACGCGGCGTGGGGCGGCCGGAGCGGGATGTACGCCACTCGCCTCGGCCCCGCGCGGGCGCTCGCGACCAACCCGTGGGCGGCGTTCCGCCGTGCCGGTGTGGCGCTGGCATTCGGGTCCGACTCGCCGGTGACGCCGTTCGATCCGTGGGACGGTGTGCGGGCCGCCGCGTACCACCACAACGAAGCGGCGCGGCTGCCGGTCGACGAGGCGTTCACGGCCCACACCCGGGGTGGGTGGTACGCGGCGGGCCGCGCCGAGACCGGCGACCTGCTTCCCGGCGCGCCCGCGACCTTCACCGTCTGGGAGGCCCTCGGGCCATGGCTTCCGACGCTCGCACCGGACGCCGAGGCACCCCGCTGCCTGCGTACCGTCGTCGCCGGACGCACTGCCCACGACACCGGCACCCTGCAGGGCCGTGCGTCTCGCGGCCGTGGCACCCGCGCGCATCGCGAGGGGGAGTCCCGATGAGTACGGCCTTCCAGCGCCATCTCGCCCTCGATCCCGTGGCGGTCCGCAAGGCGCGAACGCTCGCGCGCCGTGCCGGCCGCCCCATCGTGAAACTGGCAAAGTCCCACACGACGGTTTCGGTCGAACGCG
>JBOHED010000394.1:0-4434 GCA_050700915.1 Actinopolymorphaceae bacterium
AGCTCCGGTCCGATCGTCGACATCGACCTCGATCTTCCGCTGCCCGACCTCGGATTACCGCTCATCAACTAACGGCGACTCGCGGCCGGAGTCGGTAGTGGTTCCGGCCGCGATCGTCCACGGTGCATGGCCGGTGGCGGGAAAGGGGAGTGTCCATGCCACCCGAGCATCCACGCGACAACCACTCATCCGACAACCACCCACCTCACGGCGATGAACGGTGGACCTGGCCGCCGCCGAGCAGCCCGCCAAACGGGGGTGGACGCGGAGACCATCAGGAACCGCGGTGGGGTGCGTTGGGTGGAGACGCGGGATGGTCGCAGCCTTCGTCGCCGGTCGCTCGGCCGCAGTGGTCAGGCCGACCGCCTCGGCCCAACGAGCCACCCGCCTGGCAGCCGCCGCGCCCCCAGCCAGGGCCGTCGTGGGACCAGTCCCGAGCGGGCGTACGCCGGCCGCGGGACCAGCCCCAACGGCCATGGGATCGGGGAGGCTCTAGCGAATCCCAGTGGGAACAGCATAGCAACCAGTCCGACGCGAACGATCCCCGAAGCGGTCAGGACCCTTACCGCCGACGGCAGTCCCGCCGGCCGGCCTTCGACGACCCGGACGAACTCGATCCGGGCTGGGCCGCGCCGAGCGACCAGCAAGGCTGGGACCGGCTGCACGACCAGCAAGGCTGGCACCGGCCGAGCGACCAGCAAGGCTGGCACCGGCCGCGCGACCAGCAAGGCTGGGACGGGCCGCACGACCAGCAAGGCTGGCCGCAACCGTACGACGACAGGCGGGGCCAGGGATGGCGATCGTCGGAGGATGCCCCTCGGTGGGATCGCTCGGCGCCTGACGACCGCACGGAGCGGCGTCGACCGGCCGTCCCTCCGGTGTGGCAGGACGACGAAAACCTGTGGGACGCGCAGGGCGACGGCGTTCCTCCCTCCCGCTGGGAGCCGGGTCCCCACGACACCGACGGCGGTGACCCCGGTGACCCCGGTGACCGGCGGCACCGTCGCCAACGTCCACGGCGTGCGGTGTTCGTCGCCGCGGTCGCGGTCGCTGTCGTCGCGGTGGTCGGTGCCGGTACGACAACTGGCTGGTACCTCGTCTCCCAGCAACGGCAGGCGCGCACCGCCGAGAGTCCGGACGCGGTGGGAGACCGCAGTAACGCCCGTGGTGCCGGCGTACCGTCGAAGACCGCCTCACCGACACCGTCGGCCACGCCCACCGCCACCCCCACCCCGACGCGGAAGCCGTCGAGGACGCCGACGCCCACGCCGCGCCAGACCAGGACGGAAGAACCCGAGCCCGAGCGCACCACGGAGGCGCCGGAACGCAAGTCGTCCCCGAAGCCGCCGCCGCCCGCACCCAGGCCGTCGGCACCACCGTCGGAGCAGACGGCGTTCGAGAACGAGGTCGTCCGCCTCACCAACGCCGAGCGGTCAGAGGCGGGTTGCGGGGCGCTGCGGACCGACGATCGGCTCCGTACCGCGGCACGCGGACACTCGAAGGACATGGCCGAGCGCGGGTACTTCGACCACACCTCACCGGAGGGCACCACACCCTGGGACCGGATGCGGGCAGCGGGCTACGACGCACCCGGCGGTGAGAACATCGCGATGGGCTATCCCACGGCCGAGGCGGTCGTCGAGGCATGGATGGACAGCGAGGGTCACCGGGAGAACATCCTCAACTGCCGGTTCGAGGCCATCGGGGTCGGCGTCTACTTCGGGAACGAGCGCGGGCCCTGGGCGACGCAGAACTTCGGCTACCGCTGACTCAGCTGGTCGGGCAGGCCGCGGCGATCCGGCGGGCCAGGTGTCGTGAGGACCTTCGCGAAGCAGCGGATCAGCGGTTCGTCGCGATGGAGTCCGAACGCGCCGATTCGCACGTAACCGTTCGAAACGTAGAGCCCGATCGCCGCCGGCTGGTGGGCGCCCGTCTCCAGGACGAGGCGCCTGACGCCGGCGGCGCGGGCCGTGCGTTCGATCCCGGCCAGCAGCACGCGGGAGTGTCCACGGCCACGTGCCGACGGTACGACGTACATCCGTTTGATCTCGGCGTCCCCGTCCCGCAGGTCCGGGTCCCGCGGATCCCGGATCCGCCATCCGCCGCACCCGACGGGGCGCCCGTCGAGGTAACCGACGACGAACTGGCCCCGCGGGGGATGGAACTCGGCCGGATCGATCTGAGTCTTGTCGTCGTCGCCGTACTGCGCGATGTAGAACTGCTGGAGCTCGTCGATCAGTGCCGTGGCGTGGGGATGGTCATAGGCGAGGGTGCGAACGTCCACGGTCGCCCAATGTAATAGCGCGCCGGACCGGCGGTGTCTGGGGTTCGCGGGACAGGGCGTATGCGGGACAGGGGTACGGGGAGCGGCCGGAGCACGACGGCCCGTATGGTCTGATGTCTCCCGTTCGCCCGGCCCGGGTCACCGGGCACCCGTCTCTTCGCGGAGGTTCACGCGTCCATGTCCATCGTCCCCCGACTGACCCTGAACAACGGTGTGCAGATCCCGCAGCTCGGCTTCGGCGTCTGGCAGGTCCCGAACGACGACGCCGTGGCCGCCGTCAAGACCGCCATCGAGGTGGGTTACCGCAGCATCGACACGGCCGCGATCTACGGCAACGAGGAGGGCACCGGCAAGGCGATCGCCGAGTCCGGGGTTCCCCGCGAGGAGCTGTTCGTCACCACGAAGCTGTGGAACTCCGCACAGGGGTACGACTCGACGCTGCGGGCGTTCGAGGAGAGCATGCGCAAGCTGCGGCTCAGCTACCTCGACCTGTACCTGATCCACTGGCCGGCGGCGGGCCAGGACAGGTACGTCGACACCTGGCGGGCGTTCGAGAAGCTGTACGCCGACGAGCGGATCAGGGCCATCGGCGTGTCGAACTTCCAGGCTCCGCACCTGCAGCGGCTGTTCGATGACACCGGCACCGTGCCGACCGTGAACCAGATCGAGCTGCACCCGTATCTCGTCCAGGCAGACATGCGAGAGTTCGACGCGAAGTTCGACATCCGTACCGAGGCGTGGAGCCCTCTCGCACAAGGGGGCACGGTCCTCACCGACCCGGTGATCACACGACTCGCGGAGCGGTACGGCAGAACGCCGGCGCAGGTGATCCTGCGGTGGCACCTGCAGCTGGGCAACATTGTCATCCCGAAGTCCGTCACGCCGGCGCGGATCGCCGAGAACATCGCGGTGTTCGACTTCGCGCTCGAGCCCGACGACGTGGCCGCGATCACCGAGCTGGACAGGGGCGAGCGGACCGGTCCCGACCCGGACGTGTTCGGGGCCTGAGCGGCTACCTCACCTACAGCAGGCGGATGAGCAACCAGAGCCCGACGAAGGCGAACAGCCCGGCGGCGGAGTAGCGGATCGCCCGCTCGGGCAGGCGTACGGCGAGGTGGTGTCCGATCACGATCGCGAGTGCGTCCGCGATGACCATGCCGACGGTGGAGCCCACCCAGATCCCGAGCCACTGGTGCTGGGTGGCGAGGGTGATGGTGGCGAGCATCGTCTTGTCGCCGAGTTCGGCGAGGAGGAATGCCGTGGTCACGGCGATGACCGCCGAGCGTCCGGTGCGTCGGGTGCGGGCCCGGTCGGACTCGTGCAGGGCATCGCCCCGCAGGGTCCACGCGGCGAAGCCGAGGAACGCGACGCCGGCGACCAGGGCGATCCAGCTGGTCGGCAGCGCGGTGCCGAGTCCGTGCCCGACGCCGACGGAGACCGCATGAACCGCGGTGGTGGCGATGCAGATGCCGACCAGCACTGGCGCGGGGCGGTAGCGCGTCGCGAACAGCATGGCCATCAGCTGGGACTTGTCCCCGAGTTCAGCGACGAAGATCACGGCAAAGCCGATGGCGAAGCTGGTGACGAGAGCGTCCATGCGTGGGCTGCCACTCCTCGATCGGTCTGGTCGTGACCGCCTGATCGAGGGGATGCGGGACCTCGACCCGGCGTCTGTCGCCTTGGTCGAAGGTCTCGCCCGCCTTGTGTGAAGGCCGCCGGGCCGGGCAGCTGTCGAGGCCTGCCAGTGTGTCGACCGCGGTGTTGGGGGCTACTCCCCTTCGCGGGATCCAGGGTGCCCGGCGAGGCGCCCAATTGTCAAACACTTGCGCAAATGAGAGAGCCTTGTCGCCCGCTCGCGTCCGGCGGCGGAGCGCAGCCGGGCGTACGAAAGAATCAGCGGACCATGACCGACCATGCAGGGCGTACGAGCGATTCGAGCGATCCGACCGGGCCACAGCTCAGGGCCGCCGCGGACACGTTCGACCTGCTCTCGGCGCCGACCCGGCTGCATCTGGTCTGGCTACTGGCCCGCCACGAGTACGACGTGGGGACGCTGGCCGAGCACACCGGCGCCAGCGTCGCGGCCGTGAGCCAGCATCTGGCGAAGCTCCGCCTCGCCGGCCTCGTCACCGCGCGCAGGGACGGCCGCC
>JBOHED010000395.1:0-2282 GCA_050700915.1 Actinopolymorphaceae bacterium
GGAAAGTGCCGGGCGAGCTGGCCGAGCCCGTTCTTCTCCGCCTCGACCTCCTCGCAGTCGTAGAAGACGTACGTCACGTCGCGGACAGGTTCGGCGACCCCGGCCGCGAGGCGCAGCGCCACCGCCACGCCGCCCTTCATGTCGCACGCCCCGAGCCCGTAGATTCGGCTGCCGACCCGCCGCGACGGCAGGTTGCCAGCCTCGGGCACGGTGTCGAGGTGCCCTGCCACGACCACGCGCCCGCCACGGCCAAGCTCCGTCCGCGCCACGACGGTGTTTCCCTGGCGGCTGGTGGACAGGTGCGGCAGGGGGCGCAGCACCGCCTCCACCGCATCGGCCAGCACCCGCTCGTTGCCGCTCACCGACTCGATGTCGACCAGGGACTCCGTGAGGGACGTGACATCAGAACCGAGATCGAGACCACCGTCTGCACCCATGGTGGCAGTCTGCCATCCAGCCGGCCGGCAGACGGCTGGCGAACCGGCCGGCAGTCCGGGCGCCGGTGCCGCATGGTGTGATGACGCCGTGAGCCGGGCCGTCGAGCAGTCCAACCGCCTGCTGCTTCGCGCCCGCGACGCGATGGACCGGGCGTACGCCGAACCCCTCGACATCTGCGCCCTCGCCCGGATCGCGCACATCTCCGAGGCGCACTTCATCCGGACATTCCGGGCGACGTTCGGCGAAACCCCGCACCGGTACCTCCAGCGACGCCGGGTGGAGCGGTCGATGTTCCTGCTCCGCGAGACCAACCGCACCGTCACCGACATCTGTGTCGAGGTCGGCTTCACGAGCCTCGGCACCTTCAGCCGTACCTTCCACGACATTGTGGGGGAATCGCCCTCGGCCTACCGTCGACGCATCGACCGCACGGCTGTGCCCAGCTGCTTCGTGATGTCGTGGACCCGACCGAGCAGTTTCGGAGAAGCTCCCTCACGAGGACGGGACTAGCGTCGAGCTCGTCCCGTTCGACGCATCACCGCAGGAGAGTTCATGTACAACAACATCAACATCTCGCACGTCTTCGTCCTCGACCAGGACGAGGCGTACGACTTCTACGTCAACAAGCTCGGCCTCGAGGTCAGCAACGACATGGATCTCGGCACCATGCGGTGGTTGACCGTCTGCGTGCCCGGAGATCCTGACCGCCACATCCTGCTGGAGAAGCCAGGCCCGCCCTCCATGGACGAGGCCTCAGCCGAACAGATCCGCGAACTCATCACCAAGGGCGCGACCGGCTTCACCTTCGGCCTCACCACCGACGACTGCCGAAAGACCTACGAGGTGTTGAAGTCGCGCGGCGTGGAGTTCACCCAGGAGCCGACCGAACACTTCTACGGCATCGACTGCGGAGGCAGAGACCCGTTCGGCAACCACTTCCGGATCGTCCAGCGCGCGCCGGAACCGGTCCAGCCACCCACACAGGCCTGACCCGCACAAACCTGACCGCACAGGCTTGACCCACACAGGCCTGACCCGCACCGTCCTGGCCAGCGGGGCACGCCGACCAGGGCTGGCCCGGCTGGCCCGGCTGGCCCGGTTGGCCCGGTTGACCCGGTTGGCCCTGGTCAACCCGTCGCGGCTGCGACCAGCTTGTCGAACAACGCGTTCATGTCGTCGTTCACCGTCTGGCGCTCGGGGTGGGCGTCGTACCACTCGACGATCTCCCTTGCGCCGGCGGCGAACGGAATGGTCGCCACATAGTCCGGCACGAGCGCCTTGACCTTGGAGTTGTCGAAGATCACCGAGTGCGCCTTGTCACCCAGCAGCGCACCCTCGAGGCTCGGCTCGGCCGCGACGATGGTGTCCGACGCCACGTGGACGAGCTTCGCCTCGACCCCCGCAGCCGCCGCGAGCGCATCGTAGATGTCGTTCCAGGTCATGATCTCGTCGTTGGTGATGTGGAACGCCTCGCCTATCGCCTTGGGTTGTCCGAGCAGCCCGACGAACGCCTTGGCGAAGTCGGTGTGGTGGGTGATCGCCCACAGGGATGTGCCGTCGCCGTGGACCACGACGCCCTGGCCCTGCCGCATCCGGTGGATGTCGGTCCAGTGCCCCATCGTCGGGATGGCGGTCCGGTCGTAGGTGTGCGACGGCCGGATGATGGTGGACGGGAACGCCTTGTCGCGGTACGCCGAGAGCAGCAGGTCCTCGCAGGCGATCTTGTTGCGGGAGTACTGCCAGTGCGGGTTGCGCAGCGGGGTCGACTCGACGATGGGCAGGTTCCCCGGCGGGGTCTGGTACGCCGACGCCGAGCTGATGAAGACGTACTGTCCCGTACGCCC
>JBOHED010000396.1:0-5411 GCA_050700915.1 Actinopolymorphaceae bacterium
CGCGATCGGTCATGCGTACCTGCTGGGCGATGCTCACGGGCACCACCGCGACCGCGAGGGCGGCGACCCCCGCGACGATCCCGGCGTACGCACGCACCGGCGGAACCCGTCGGACCACCGCGTGCACGACGAGCCACCCGGCGACCACCGCGCCCAGCATGATGGCGGGCATGAGCGGCAGCCAGTAGCGCTCCTTGAGGATCCGGATCATCGGATGGTCGGGATCGATCAGGCCGCCGAACGCGACCAGCGGGAGGGAGAACAACGCGGCCCAGAGGGCGAGCATCGCGAGCTTGCGCGAGAACACCGCCCCGAGCACCGTCACGACGAGCGCCCCCTTGAGCAACTGGCCCTCGGGAGTCGCACCGAGAACCGCGAGGACCCGGGTGAGGTACCAGCGGCGGCTGTGCCCGAGGAAGTCCGTGACGGCCGGGGGCACGCTGCCGTGTGCGGCGGAGGCGTGCAGCCGCGCGAGCGGATCACCGAATAGGGCGGCGTTGACCGCCGCCTCGGAAACCCCCACCACGGCCAGCGGTAGTGCCACCCAGAGCCACCTGCGCACCGGAACCCGGCGGAAGAGCAGGAGCGGGACGAGCGGCCAGCAGAACACGATGTACTCACGGGTGAGGTAGCTCCACCCCAGGAGTACGCCGAGGACGACCAGCGCGACCGTCTCCCGCCGCTGGGTCGCGGTGACGAGGCGTCGGCGCTGCCGGACCGCGAGCGCGACGACCACCGCCCAGCAGAACAGCGAGGTGGCCAGCAGGTCCGGCAGTGGCTGCGTGAGCTCGGGGAAGACGATCGAGTTGCCGAGGGTGAGAACGGCACCGGCCACGCCCACCGTGCGGTTGAGCAGCAGGACACCGATCAGGTAGACGCCGACGGCGAGAGCGACGCCGGCCATGATCGGCACCACCAGATAGGCCGCCTGGGAATACCCGAAGACCTCCTGGCCGAGCCGCACAGGAAGAACGAGGCCATACCGGAGGAACTGGTGGAAGAAGCGCTCGAAGAAAAGCGACTCGTCGGCCAGGGGACTGGAGGGAAAACTCTCGGCAAACGCGAAGTAGTAGAGATGGTCCGAAGGGTAGGGCGGCAGCCGGAAGAAGATCTCGACCAGCACGGTGGTGAATGCCAGGAAACCACCCACGACAAGGGTGTGGAGCCGGCTGTGCACGCGGGCAGGCATCGGCGGCCCATCCTCTTAGACGACGGCGTCGCCATCGGCGTCGATGGCGGCGGGTTCCGAAACGCGCTGAGGATATCGATCCGGCCAGACGATCCGAACCCGGGAGTGTGGTGAAAGCCGGGTCCGGTACGGAGTTCACCGCACGCGATAGACCTCGACCTGGCGGTCGTTGGCCTGGAAGACGAGGCGCCAGGAGGCGGGAATTCGGAGCGGCTTGCCCAGAATGTTCTGGGCGTGGAGCATGCAGCTTCCGCAGGTGGCCGTTCGGGCGCTGTAGAGCAGCACGTGGTCGCCGGGCCTGGGTTCGTCCACGCGGTGCCAGACCTTCAGCTCGCCGTCCCAGGCCGGTCGGCCGAACGTCGGGTTCAGGAAGATCTTCACGACCCGGTTCGTACTCGGGTTCGCCCAGAGCGTGTCGACCGAGCCGGTACGTAGCCAGGACCGGAAGTCCTCCAGCTCGGTGGCGCCGTTGGCGGCGTAGCGGGTGTACGGATCGGTGAGCCCGGTGTCGCGGGCATGCTGCGCGATGCCGACCGGCACCGCCACGGCGGCCAGGACCGCGAGCGACGCGATCACCGAGCACAGTCGCGTTCTCCTGCGCAGGAACGGGACCACCCGGGCACGGTTACTGACGAGCAGCCAGACGGCGAACACGAAGGCCAGGCAGAGCGCGGGGATCAGCGGCAGCCAGTACCTCTGCACGTTGATCCGCAGCCGCGGATGGTACGGATCGAGCAGGCCGCCGAGCGTGACCAGCGGCACGTAGAACAGCAGCGCCCACGCCAGCAGGAAGCCGATCCGGCGGTGGAAGAACGCGCCGATGACGGTTGCCGCGACCCCGGCCTTCAGCCACAGTGCCTCCGGAGCGGCGCCGACGATCGCGGCCAGCCGGGTGAGGTACCACTGAGGGCTGCGGCCGAGATGCTCGTTGCGCCACGGCTCGTCGCTCAGCGGCGGCCCGTCCCCATGGTGCGCGGCGACGTGCAGGCGGGCCAGCGGGTCACCGTAGGCGACGGCGTTCAGCAGGCTCTCGCCGGCGACGATGAGGACGACCGGGAGGGCGAGCCAGCCGAGCCGGATCAGGCGTACGCGCCGAATCAGCATCAGCGCGACCAGCGGCCAGCAGAAGACCATGTACTCGCGGGCCAGATAGCTCCAGCCGAGCAGGGTTCCGACGAGCAGCAGCGCCACGATCTGCCGCACCCGCGTCGATGTCACCAGCAGGCGGCGTTGCCGGAGGGCGAGCGCGACTGCCAGGGCACCGCACATCAGCGCGGTCGCCAATGTGTCCGGCAGCGGCGTGGTCAGGCTGGCGAACACCGTCGAGTTGCCGACGGTGAGGACGGCGGCTGCGACGCCGACCGTCCGGTTGAACAGGAGCAGCCCGATGACGTAGACGCTCACCGCGAGAAGCACACCGGCCAGGATGGGAACGGCCAGGTACGCCGCCTGGGAGTAGCCGAAGAGCTCCTGCGCGAACCGGATCGGGACGGTCAGGCCGTGCCGGAGCAGTTGATGCTCACTGATGTACGACGAATGGCTGGGGAAGCCCCACGCGGCGTCGAAGTAGTTGACCTGGTCGAAGGGCACCGGCGGCATCCGGTAGAGCACCTCGACCACGCCGACACCGGCCGCGAGCAGGCACCCGACCAGGACGGTGAGTGGCCGGGAGCGCCGCCATCGGGCCACTCGAGTCGGAGCCGGCAGCGTCCCGGGCGGCGGACTGGGCAGGTGCGCGCCTGCCGCGGCAGTTGGTGCGCTCGTCGCCGACCGGGCGCGTCGATGGGAGGTGGCAGTAGACAAGATTCAGGGTCCCCCGTTGTGTCGCTTCCCCTGCGCGTTATCGCTCAGCGCTGGCGACGCTAAACGTCCGAACCAGAACTTTTGTCCCACAGGTGGCGACTGCCCGACGGCCGAACGGTCACCGGACCTGGTAGATCTCTACGACGCCACCTGCACTGAGGAAGGCGGGCTGCCACGACACCGGCACGCGCACCGGATCACCCAACAACGCCTGGGCGTTGTCACGGCACGGACCGCAGATCCCGGAGCGAGGGCTGTAGAGGACCACGTAGTCGCCGGAGCGCGGCCGCGGCCGATCCGCCCCGGGTAGCCAGAGCCGCAATTCGCCTGTCCATGCCTCGCCGCCGAAGGTGCCGTTGGCGAAGACCTTCACCAGGCGGTACGTCCGCGGCTCGGCCCACACTCTCGTGACACCCGCGGCATGCTGGTCGAGCCAGGGACGCAGGTGCTCGAGTTGCACGCCGCCGTTCGCGGCGAAGCTCGCGTTGAGCGGCGTGCGGTCGGTCGTGCGGGCGTACTGCGCGACGCCGAGCGGGACGGCCACGACGGCGAGCGTCACCCAGGTGGCGACGACGCGGGCATGCTGGCGCAGGGCGGGTATGACGGTCGCCCGGTTCCGCGCCAGGAGCCACAGACCCGCGACCCCGCAGAGGCACACCGCCGGCAGCAGCGGGATCCAGTACCGCTCCTTGGTGATGCGGAGCATCGGATGCTGCGGATCGAGGAATCCGCCCAACGCGATGAGGGGCAGGGCGAACAACGCGGCCCATCCGGCGAGGAACGCGAACCGCCGCGAGATCAGGGGCGCCGTCACCGTCGCGAGGAGCGCCGCCTTGAGCCAGATGCCTTCCGGCGTACCGCCGATGATCGCCGCCGGCTGGCTGAGGTACCACTGCCGGCTGTGTCCGATGAAGTCGGTGCTGGTCGGCGACTGGCCGTGCGCGGCGGATGCGTGAAGCCGGGCGAGAGCATCGCCGGAGGCCGCGGCGTTGATGCCGAGTTCCGTGAGCCCGATGGCAGCGAGTGGCGCCACGATCCACAGCAGCCGCCGATAGGGCAGCCGCCGCCAGAGCAGAAAGGGGACGAGTGGCCAACAGAACACGATGTACTCGCGGGTGAGATAGCTCCACCCGAGCAGGATGCCCACCAGGACGAGTGCGCCAGTCTGCCGGCGTGCGCTCGCCGTGACGACGCGCCGCCCCTGTCTGATGGCGAGCGCGAGCGCCACCGCGCCACTCAGCAGAGCCGTCGCCTGAAGGTCCGGCAGCGGCGCGGTGAGATCGGTGAAGACGATGCTGTTGCCCACCGTGAGAACTGCGGCCGCGAACCCGACCGTGCGGTTGAAGAGCAGGACGCCGAGGGTGTAGACGGCGATGGCGAGTCCGACTGCCGCAAGGATCGGCACCAGCAGGTAGGCGGCCTGCGAGTAGCCGAAGAGCATCTGCGCCAACCGCAACGGGATGATCAGTCCGATCCGCAGCAGCTGGTGCTCACTGGTTCCGGTGGTCCTGTTCGGGAACTCCTGTGCGGCGTCGAAGTAGTTGAGCTGGTCCGACGGGTACGGGGCCAGCCGGTACGCCACCGCGACGAGAACCACTCCGAGGGCGAGCAGGACCCCGAGCGTGACCGTGGCGACGCCCGAGGGGAGCCGCGGCTGTCGATCGGAGGGAGCTGGTGGCGAAGGGGTACGCATCGGCGCGTACGAGGGCGTGCCCACCTCGGGCGTCATGGATCTGTTCGAACCTCTGTGCTTGGAACGGATGTGCTTGGAACGGATGTGCGTGGAACGGATGTGCGTGGAACGGACGCGCCGTCAGGTTTGTCAGAGCTGTCAGGTGTCAGAGTCGCCAGATCCGCCCGGAGCAGCGGTGTCCGAGCCAGGCGAACTGGCCGAAGGACGTCACACTCAGACCGAACGAGTCGAACGCCGGCTGGTCGTGGTCGAGCCACCACTTGTAGGCCGCCTCGACCTCCCGCCACAACAGGCGCGGCCCGTGCTGTTCGACCTGGATCTCACCGGAGGGACTGCGTACGGCACAGGCGCAGGACGTTCCGTCGTAGACCCACCGTCTGGCACCACCCGCGGCCGGATCGGGCGCCGGATCGGGCGCCGGATCGGGCGCAGAGTCGGTCTCGGCCGCACCCGGCGGGTGGCGGTGCGGGCTCGTGCTGTCTCCGGCCCACCGCAGTCGGGGGAGCCGGACGCCCAGGGCGAAGAGCGCGGCGGGGTCGGACCACACCGCGTCCGGATCGAGCGTGGTGGTCGTGCGGTACCACGGGACCGCGTTCTCCGCCTCGGCGATCAGCGGTGCCGGCTCGTCCTCGCATGCGATGTCGGCGACCTCGACGAAGTTTCCAGCCGCCCGTCCGTCGGCGGCGACGTTCAACCGCGCGACGACGGCCCCCGCGAACGGGTTGT
>JBOHED010000397.1:0-7205 GCA_050700915.1 Actinopolymorphaceae bacterium
GCGGTCGCGTCGGTGATCTATCTCGAGGCCAACCGGGAGAAGTTGGCGGCGGCCGGCGTCGAGCCGAACGTCTGGTACTTCGGCTCCCAGTTCGTGATCACCATCGGCCTGTGGATCATCGGGCGTACCGTTCGCGCCCGACGTCTGTACCTCAGCGATCTCGAGGACCGGGCGCAGCGGCTCGAACGCACCGCGTCCGCCGAGATCCGCGCGGCGCTCGCCGAGGAGCGGACCCGGATGGCTCGTGAGCTCCATGACGTGGTCGCGCACCATGTCAGCGTCATGACCGTCCAGGCGGCCGCGGCCCGGCGGATGGTCGGCCGGTCGCCGGACCGCAGTGTGGAGGCGATGCGGGCGGTCGAGGAGACCGGTCGTTCGGCTCTGGTGGAGATGCGACGCATCGTGGGCGCGTTGCGCAGCGTCGACGCCGACGAGTCCGCGGCGGGGGGCCAGCCCGACCTGGCCCCCCAGTCGGGTGTCGCGGAGTTGGAACCGCTCGTGACACGCGCCCGGGAGGCTGGTCTCGACGTCGAGCTCACCGTCGTCGGTGAGCCGCGGGCGTTGCCGTCCGGGGTGGACCTCGCGATCTTCCGCGTCGTGCAGGAGTCCCTGACCAACACGCTTACCCATGCGGGGCCGACCCGGGCCGCGGTCCTGCTCCGGTACGAACCCGATGCGGTGGTGGTCGGGGTGACAGACGACGGCGCCAGGCGTCGGAACGGGTCGGGCCGGACGATATCGTCGGATCGGACAGGGCACGGCCTGGTGGGCATGCGCGAGCGCATCAGCCTCAACGGCGGCACCCTGCAGACCGGACCGCGTTCGGTCGGCGGCTTCGAGGTGCAGGCCCGACTTCCCCTGGAGGCCAGCCCGTGACGGTGCCGGAGGAACCCCGGGCGCACAGCCCGACGCGCGTGTTGCTGGTCGACGACCAGCCACTCCTGCGCACCGGGTTCCGGATGATCCTCGAGTCCGAGTCCGACATCGCGGTAGTCGGCGAGGCGGGTGACGGGGAGAAGGCCGTCGAAGAGGCACGGGTTCTCCAGCCCGATGTCGTTCTGATGGACATCCGGATGCCGCGCATGGACGGAGTGGAAGCGACCCGGACCATCACGGGCGCCGATCGGTCGAGCCGGATCAAGGTGCTGATCCTCACGACGTTCGACCTCGACGAGTACATCGTCGAGGGACTGCGGGCCGGTGCGTCCGGCTTCCTGCTCAAGGACGTCCCACCGGTGGTGCTGGTGGCGGCAATCCGGATCGTCGGGCGTGGCGACGCGGTGGTCGCGCCGACCGTGACGCGTCGGCTGCTCGACAAGTTCGCGGAGAACATCGCGCCCGGTGACAAGCAGTCCGAAGCCCTGTTGGGCCGGCTGACCGATCGCGAGCAAGGTGTACTCCGCCTGATGTCGCGTGGGATGTCCAACGCCGAGATCGCCCAGGAGCTGTACGTCTCGGAGACCACCATCAAGACCCACGTCGGCAACGTGCTGGGCAAACTCGGCCTGCGTGACCGGGTGCAGGCGGTCGTCTTCGCGTACGAAAGCGGCCTCATCCGTCCTGGCACCCGGTAGGCCCGCCGCACCGTCCCCGGAGGCAGGCCTACCGCACGGGCGGCGCGATCCGCCGACTCGCGGAACGGCCTGTTGATCAAACTTCACCACGCTCCGACAGGGCCGTCAGGTCGACGTCGGCTCGCCGAACCTCCGCACCGGTCGGCCGCGATGGAGGATGCCGAGAACCACCAGCGGCGTGGTGGCAAGCAGCCCTGCCACCACCGCGAGAACGGAGTAGCCGCCGCCCGCGAAGATCGCGCCAGCCGACAGGCTCGCGAAGGCCGCAGATCCCCACACGATGGCATCGACGAGCCCTTGCAGTTGGGCCCGCACGTCTTCGGGGAGGTCACGACTCAACAACGCACTCCCGCCGACGAAACAGAGGTTCCAGCCGTATCCGAGCAGGAACAAGGCGAGGGGGAGTCCGACGGTGTGTGACGTCGGCGCGGCGATCGCCAGTGCAGCTGATGCGATGAGCACTCCCGCACCGCAGGAGATCGTCATCCGGCCGCCGACGCGGTCGGCGAGCCGGCCCGACAGCGGCGAGAGGGCGAACATCCCGACCAGATGTGCCGACAGGACCCAGCCGACCACCTCCAGGCCGTGTCCGTGTTCGTGGAGCTGCAGCGGTGTCATGGTCATCACCGCCACCATGGCGAGTTGCGCGGCCACCATCCCGCTCAGCGCGATCCTGACGGTCGGCAGCCGCAGCGCCCGGCCGACCCCGCGCTCGAAGAGTCGCGTATCGCCGGGCCGTGGCTGCGGTCGCGATCGCGGATGCATGAGGTTGACCGCGGCGGCGACGCCCGTCACCAGCGTGGCCAGCAGATAGGTCCCCGTGTACGGCGGAAGTCCGGCCCGCTCGGAGAGGCTCGCGGCCGGAGCGATCATGCTCGGCCCCAGGACGGCACCGATCGTTCCGCCCCAGACGACCAGGCTCAGGACGAAGCCCTTTCGCTCGGGTGGGTAGAAGTCCGCCGCGGCGTACCGGGAAAGTTGGGCGCTGCTGTTGCCGACACCGAGGAGAACGGTGCCGACGGCGAGCAGCAGCACGCCACCACGAAGGACCGCGACCGTGGCGAGAGCCCCACCGAACGCGGCGAGGACATAGCCCAGGATGACCCCCGCACGCCGGCCGCGGCTGCGCATCAGCGTCGCCAAGCCCAACGCACCGAGCGCGGTCCCCAGCACGCCGGCGGCGGTGGGCACTCCACTCCAGGTGCGACCGGCGGTGTCAGACGCGATCAGGGTGGCAACGGCACTCGCCGGGACCAACGCGACGTTCATCAGCGCGACTCCGACGATCAGAGCCCCGGTCGAACGTCGGCGGGAACCGACCGTGATGACGGACGGAGCAGAGCTCTGGGTCTGGGCCATGGCCTGGAATGCTAACCAGGCCCACCCACACCGCTCAGAATGTCCTTGGCCGGTTCACAAGGGAGGACGGACGTCAGCCGAGCAGATCACCACCGGACCGCAGACCGGGTCGAGGGCCTTGCCCGGCGGCGGGTTCGCTGCGCGGGTCGCGATCCGCGGATTCGCGGAACGACCTCGTGATCGGCCCGATGGGCAAGGCGCCGGCTTCTCGTCAGCCCGCAGCAGTCCGGACGCCAAGACCGATGAGGGTGACGGCGGTGATCCGGCGCAGGGTGTGTGTGAATCGGGTCGAGTGCCAGGCATGCTTGGCGCGTCCAAGAATGAGGGCCCAACCCCCGCGGACAGGCCAACAGCAGCCAGGGCAGCGTGTACGTACAGGCCGGTGCCGGTGCCGATGATGACCGGTACGCCGGCCTGGGCACCTGCCGCCGCCGCGTGTCCCGTGAGCCGGGTGAAGCTGGCTCCGGGTGTGACGACCAGCGGGAGTATGGCCAGCAGGAAACCGGCCACCAGCTGCGGTGCCATCAAATGATGGCGCGGAAGTGGGTGACCGACTGACGCCGGTCGACCACGTGGAATGCGACGCCCGGTGGCTGGTCCATAACAGCCATCTCCGGCCCCTCCCAGGCATCCGCGGGGTCCAGGTGACGGCCGGGCCTACGATCACCGGCCGGCTGGCGAAGGTCGCCGAGGCGGCGGTGTGCGCGTGCCCGGCGATGAGGGCGATGATCCTGGGATGTCGGGCAAGCAGGGCGGCCAGGCCAGGCAGGCCGCCGAGTCGGTACGAGTCGGGCAGCGGATGGTGCACGGCGACTGGCGGGTGGTGGAACGCGAGAACGGATGGCATGTCCGGACCTGCCGTCAACGTCGCGTCAATCCAGTCGAGGGTCGCCGGGGCGAGTAACCCGTCGTCTTGGCCCGGGATGGTCGAGTCGCACATCAGCACGGTCATCCCTGCGACCTCGTGTGCCCGGTTGATCGGGTCATCGCTGGCTGGTTCCCCGAGCAGCGCCTTGCGATAGGGCGATCGCTGGTCGTGGTTGCCCGGTGTGGCGAGCATGGGAAAGGTCAGGCCGAGCAGGCACGCTGCCTCCTCGTACTCGGTGGCGGCGCCGGTGTGGGCGATGTCACCGGTCACCAGCAGCGCGTCTGGTGGCTGAGGAAGCGAGCGCAGATAGTCGATGGTGCGCGCCGCCTGTTCGGTGCTACGCGTTGTGCCGTCCAGGTGCAGGTCACTGATCTGCGCCAGCAGAACCATTGATGCGTCCCTCTCGGTGACACCGCTACTGGAGTGGCAGGCCGCTGACGACTCCGAACCGGTGGCGAAAACCATCGCCGCGCCAACCGTGCCACGGCAGGCATTGATCGGCGCCCTCGCCCGGGCCGCGATCGACTTCCTGACCGGCCCGCATCGGCCGAACCTACGTGCCTGCACCGCGCCCCGATGCGTGCGGTACTTCGTCAAAGAACATGGTCGACAGGAGTTTTGCAAACCTCATGCAGCAACCGGGCCCGCGCTGCCCGCCACCACCAGCGCCATCAGGCTGCCAGTGAGCCATAAGCAGCCGAGATTGTCGCCCGGTTCGGGAGTGGATGCTCGTAGCGGTCGAACTCGGCGGCCGCCACCTGCACGCGTCAATACAGGTGGCACGCCACGTCGACCTCGCCCGCCCGGCGCAGCTGCGGGTCGTCGCCAGGATGGAAGTCCACCGCCAGCGCACCGTCGTCCTCCTCGATCCGCGCGACGCCTCGCCAGAGCGGCTCGTCGGGGTCGTTCGTACGTACGCGGTCCAGCAGGGCCGTCAGGTCGGCGGGACCCCGGCCGCGACCGGGGCTGAGACGTGCCTGATGGCTGGCCCTGTCCAGGCTTTCGAGGTTGCCGATGGTCGCGCGCTCGGCCGTGTAGGTGTCCTCGTCGAGGTCGAGCCAGTGCTGGTCGAGGAGGGCCTGTAGGTCCCGCGTTTCCCAGCCGCACTTGTCGAACGCCACCGGGCACCGCGGATGGAACGCACAGCCGAGCGGTGGCGCGGCGGCGTCCGGGATCTCGCCGCGCGGCAGGTCACGCGGGACCGCCTGGCCCGGGTCCGGCTCGGGTACCGCACGCAGCAGAGCCTTGGTGTAGGGATGTTTCGGGTCGGCGAAGATCTGCTCCGTCGCACCGATCTCGACGATCCGGCCGAGGTACATGATCGCCACCCGGTCGCAGAAGAACTTCGCCGTCGCCAGGTCGTGGGTGATGTAGACGTAGGTGAGATCGAGGTCCCGCTTGAGGTCGAGCATCAGCTCGAGGATCTTGGCGCGCACACTCATGTCGAGCATCGAGACCGGCTCGTCGGCCACCAGGAGTTCGGGACCCAGGATGACGGCGCGGGCCATCACGGCCCGTTGTTTCTGCCCACCTGACAGGTCACCCGGATACTTGCGGAGGAACCTCTCGACGGGACTGAGGCCCACCCGTTCCAGAGCTTCGACGACCTTCGCCCGGCGTTCGCTCCGGGACGTGGCGAGCCGATGGATCTGCAGCGGATGCCCGACCGCGGTCTCGATGTCCATGGACGGGTTCAGGGCCGCGCTCGGGTCCTGGAAGACCATCTGGAGGTGGCGACGCAGCGGCCTGAGGTGTCGTTCGGGCAAGGCACCCAGCTCGCGGTCGCGGTAGTGGATCTCGCCTCCGGTGGGGCGGACCAGGCCGAGGAGGGCGCGACCCAGCGTCGTCTTCCCGCTGCCGGACTCCCCTACGAGGCCGAGGACCTCGCCCTTGCGGAGCTGGAACGTCACACCGTCGACAGCCTTGACGACACCGCCGCCGGCGCCGACGAGGCGGCTCAGCGAGCTGCCACCGAGCGCGTAGTGGACCTCGAGGTCGCGGACGTCGAGGATCGTCCCGCCGCCGGCAGGTGGCGCGGGCAGGTGGGCTGCATCAGGCTTCGTCGGCAACGCTGATCTCCTCCCGCACAAGGGGCTCCGTACCGCCGTCTGGCACCAACTCCTGCGGGCCGTGCAACCAGCACGCGACTCGCGATCCGGCCGGCGTACGGACCTCCTCGGGGTCCCGGTCCCGGCACACCCGCATGGCGTCGGGACAGCGGGGATGGAACCGGCACCCCGGAGGCGGTTCCACGCAGTCGGGTGGAGCTCCCGCTATGTAGTGCAGTCCGGTCGTACGCAGGGAGATCGTCGACCGCAACAGCTCCCGGGTGTAAGGGTGCTGTGGTGCGGTGAACACCTCGCGGGCGTCACCTTCCTCGGCCAGCTTGCCGGCGTACATCACGGCCACCCGGTCGCAGGCTTCGGCGACGATGCCGAGGTTGTGCGTGATGAGGAGCAGCGCGGTGCCGAAGTTGCGGCGGAGGTCGGCGAGGATGCCGATGATCTGCGCCTCGACGAGGACGTCGAGTGCTGTGGTGGGTTCGTCGGCGACCACGAACGCGGGACGCAGGACCAGCGCCAGCGCGATCATGATCCGCTGCCTCATGCCGCCGGAGAACTCGTGCGGGTAGGACCGGTACCGCGTCGGTGGAATGCCCATCCGGCGCAGGGTGTCGACGGATCGGTGTCGGATCTCGTCGCGGCTCATCCGGGGGGCATGGGTGTGGAGCGTCTCCTCGAAGTGCTCCGAGATCCGCATCAAGGGGTTGAGCCGGGTGAGGGGCTCCTGGAAGATCATGCCGAGTTCGGGACCGCGCAGGCTCTCCAGCTCGCGGCGGCCGGTCGCGAGCAGGTCCTGCCCACGGAATCTGACCTCCCCGTCGCAGGCGGCACTGTCCGGGAGCAGGCCGAGCAGTGCCCGGCCGAGCGTCGACTTCCCGCAGCCGGACTCGCCGACGAGCCCGAGCGTCTCACCAGGACGCAGGTCGAAGGACACGCCGTCGACGGCGCGGATCGCTCCCCGGTCAGAGCCGTACCACGCGCGTAGGTCACGTACGGCCAGCACCGGCTCGTCGTCGCCGCCGTCGCTGACACCGCTGCCGATACCGAGCCCGGTGGGATCGGTATCCGACACGTGTGGCGTCGTCACGGTGTTCCTCCCTCCCTGGCCTCGCCCCTGGTCGGCTCCGTGCCCTCGTCCTCGCGCCGCGGCGGAAGGACCACGGGGAGCAGCCGACGGACGCGGAGCGTGGGGTTGAGAGTCTCGTTCAACCCTACGCCGACCAGCGTGAGTGCCATGACCAGAAGGACGATCGCCATGCCCGGGAACACCGCCGTCCACCAGATCCCGGACGTCGCGTCGTCGATCGCGCGGTTGAGGTCGTAGCCCCACTCGGCGGCCTC
>JBOHED010000398.1:0-4393 GCA_050700915.1 Actinopolymorphaceae bacterium
GGTCCCACCGCATCTGCTGGTTGACCGCGAGGACGGTGCCGGCGCGTTCGGCGGCCTCGACCAACTCCACCGCGGTGGCCAGGTCCTCGGCGAACGGCTTCTGGCAGAGCGTGTGCTTGCCCGCCGCTGTCGCCGCGCGCACGATGTCGGCCTGGGCTTCGGGGGTGACGGCGACGTCGACGATCTCCACCTGCGGGTCGCCGAGAAGCTGCTCAGCCGAGCCGTACGCCGACTCGATGCCGAACTCCGCCGCCACGGCGCGGGCAGCCGTCACGTCGAGATCGGCCACCGCGACGACACGCAACCCCGCCTTGCGGTAGGCCGGAAGATGGCCAGCCCGCACGATCGCCCCGGCACCGACGATCCCGACCGGACGTCCGCCACCTTCTCCTACGACCGGCCGGTGGTCGAACCGCAACGCTGCCTCGAGCGGAGAGCCGAGCGCGAGGTCCTGCCCAGTGTTCACCGTCTTCTCACCGTCCTCACAACAGATTGTCGATGCTCATGCCCTGGCCAGGATCTCGTCCGTACGGCGGGCCGCATCGGCGAGTGACCCCTCGACCGACTTCGCACCGGTGTAGACGGCGTCGATCTCCTCGCCCAGAACCTCGTTGATCTCCGGGTACGCAGGGATCGCCGGCATCGTCTCGACACCACGATGCGTCTCCTCGATCAGCCGGTAGCTCGCGAACTCCGCCCGGATCTCCGGGTCCCGCCACGTCGAGAGCCGGCAGCCGATCGCACCCTCCCGCGCGGTGACGAGATCCATCTCCGGCGTGCCGACGTGGCGGACGAATGCCCACGCCAGGTCCTGGTTCCGGCCGCCGCGTGGAATGGTGAGCACCCAGTAGACCGAGAGCGACACGTGCCGACCGTTGGGGCCGTCGCCACGAGGGATCAGTCCGAGCCGGTTACGTCCCCGAATGGCCGAGTCGGGCAGGTCGGCAACGACCGCGAAACCGCTCCAGTTCCACATCATCGCCGCACGACCGCTCGCGTAGTACTCGCCGGACCGCACACTTTCGTACGCCCGCGGATCGGGTTGGGTCACTCGGTGGACGGAGACGAGGTCGCGGAGAAAGCTCAATGCCTGCAGGCCTTCCGGCCCGGCGAACGCGGCATGGCCATCGTCGAGGACCCGACCGCCGCGACTCCAGAGCTGGATCAGGAAGTCGTAGACGCTGTTGTGGCCGTCCGGCATCGCGGCGAGCACGCACCCGTAGAGATCGTCGGCAGGCCTGGTGAAGAACGTGGCCGTCGGTAGATGTCGACGGGAAAGCGGGCGACTTGCCACGCCGCGTTATACATAACATCGAGCTCCAGCCGCGGAGCCCAGAACGCCAGGCAGGCAAGGAAGACCCCGAGCGCCCAGATCACCCCGACACCGACCGCAAGCAGCAGCAGCCAGGCAAGGACGCCCGCCACCGACGGCGGCTGGCCGAGCTGGTGCAGGCCGAGACTCACGACACCCGCGCCCAGGCACACCTGGGTGAGCGCGAGCGGTGCGTGGCTGCCAAGGCTGGCAAGGAACAGGCTCGGTGCCGGCTGCAACAGGAACAGGTCCATCCGGCCGTCGCGGATCCGCCCCGGAAACCAGCTGAGATTGGGGTCGATGAAGGCCGACCGGATCCCACTCATCAGCTGGAACGTCCCGACGAGCACGAACATCGCCGGCTTGGACCACCCGGCGAGCGCGTCGGTCTGGGTGTAGACGAGCTGGACCGCCCCCATCGCACCGGCGAGGGTGAAGACAGCCAGCGCTACGTCGAACGCAAGGTTGACCCGGTGCGCGAGCACTCGCCGCAGCGACATCGAGAACGTCAAACCGAACAGCCGTGTCAGTCGGATGATGACCATCGCCGTCCCTACCCTCCGACCGCGGTGAACCGTCGTACGCCGGCGTTCCACACCCACAGCACCAGCAGCCCGAAGACCGCCGTCCAGCCGAGCTGCCAGGCGTACCCCTGTATGCCCTGCGCAAGCGTCAGGGTCCCGGTAGCCAGCTCGGCCGGGAACCCGAGCATCGCCCGGAACGGCAGCGCCTCCGCCACGGACCGGATCGGCTCGGGCAGGAAGACCACCGGTGCCGCCGAACCGCCAAGCAGGAAGATCATCACCCAGCCGAAGCTGGAGACTGCATGGACGCGTTCGGTCCAGAACGCTGCGAGTGCGAGCAGCCAGCTGAAGAAGAACCGCAGCAGGCTCGCCATCAGCACCGCCGGAAGCGCCACCGCCAGATCGATCCAGGTGTACGACACGTCCAGGGCGAAGGACGCCAAGATCAGCAGGGGCAGGCCGATCATCACAAGCCATGTGCGGATCGCGACGTTGGTACCCAGCGGGGCGATCAGGATCGGCTGCGGTTTCAGCAGGTCGTGGCTTATCGTGCCTTCGTAGATGCGTTCGGAGAAGGTGTGTGGCTCATAGGACGCAGTCATCAGCTGGACGGCGAGCAGGGCGACGTAGTAGGTCGCGACCCGCGGATCCTGTGGAAACACCTCCGACCACACGAATACCCCGATCAGCGGACCGATGGTCTCGTTGGCGACCAGAGTCGCTGCGAACCACCACGCGCCCGACCAGGAAAGGACCTCTCGCCAGACATGCAGGATGCCCAACATGGCCAGGCGTTTCACGCCACACCCTCCGGGTTCGTGGAGGCGAGTGAACTGGCCGCCGTGGTCGCACTCTCGGGATTCGCCTCGGTCAGGCCGCGGTACGCCTGGTCGATCACGGACTCGAGCGGAGGTTCTTCTACGGAGAGATCGGCGACGCTGAGTCCACCGAGCAGTTGGGCGGTGGCGCGAGCGGTGTCGTCGCGGCGTACGCGCAGGATCCAGGTCTCGCCGGAGCGTTCGACGACCTCACCGATGCCGGCAAAGTCGTCTGGGGTGGCGTCGGGCACACTGACCCGCAGCAGTTTGTACGGCGACAGCCGGGCCGCGAGCTTCTCTAGTGGGCCGTCATAAGCCACGCAGCCTTTGTCGATCAGGATCAGCCGCGGGCACATCGACTGGACATCGGCCATGTAGTGACTAGTGAGCAGCACGGTCGCGCCGGTGCGTTCGGCGTAGCCGGACACGAATCGTCGCATGATCGCGGCAGCCGTCACGTCGAGACCGATCGTGGGCTCGTCGAGGAACATCACTTCGGGCCGGTAGAGCAACGACAGGGCGAGGCCGGCGCGCATGCGTTCGCCGAGACTCAGGGCCCGAACCTGTCGCTGCAGAAGGGGTTCGAGTTCGAGCAGGTCTGTGAGCTCGGCCAGGTTTGCATGGAAGTCGCTCTCGTCGACTTCGTACAGCAGTTGCTGGTAGCGGAACGAGTCCAGCACGGTCAGCTCGACCGGGCCGCCGAGCGGTTGGCTGCCGCGGATCAACGCGATCCGTTTGAGGAAAGGCGTACGCCGTTGCCAGGGCGTGAAGCCCAGCACGCGGGCGCTGCCGGCGGTGGGGTGCAGGATGCCGGAGAGGATCTTCATCGTCGTGGTCTTGCCGGCGCCGTTGGGGCCGATGAACCCGACCACCTGGCCGGCGGGTACGTCGAACGAGACGTCGGCGACGGCGTGCACGTCCTTGTAGCGGCGGCGTGCGAGGGACTTCAGTGCGGCCTTCAGCCCGGCGTCGCGCAGGGGCGCGCGGTAGGTCATCGACAGCCCGTCGACCTCGATCACAGCCACTCTGCGTTACTCCTTCCACCACGATCAGCTTCCGGCGATCATGAAACGTCCGGGAGTTATGACACCGCCGAACGTTCATGGTCACTGGTGAGGGCTCCTAGCCCCTCGGGCGAATACCTTCAATTGTCGCATTTAACCCGGGGTAGAGAGTTCGACCGGCGTTACGCTCACCGGGTGAGCGATAAGGTCGAGAAAGTCTCAAATGGAGCGACAAGGCGGCTGCGCGCAGTCGACCTGGCGCGGAGCGCGGGGCTGTCGGTGCAGCAGGTCCGCAATTACGTTGACGAGGGGCTGCTCCCTCCCGTCGAGCGGACGTCGAGCGGTTACCGCATCTTCACCGCCGCCCACGCCGACGCTCTCGTGGTCGCCCGGCAAGTGATCGAAGGACACGGTTGGCAACGGGCGCGGAAGATCATGGCGGGCATTCATCGTGGCGATCTCGAGGCCGCTCTGGCGGTGATCGACCTCGGGCACGCCCAACTCGACGTCGAGCGCGCCCATATCGACACGGTGCTAGGTGCGTTCGAGGCGATCGTGACTGGTACTCGCCCGGCCGGTGGCCGCGGTCTGCGGATCGGCGAGGTTGCCCGCGCGGTCGGCGTCCGTACGTCGGCGCTGCGGTTGTGGGAGCAGCGCGGCTTGCTACGACCTGAACGAGAGAAGGGGACCGGCTACCGCCGTTATGAGGTGGGCGAACTCCGCAGGGCGCACATC
>JBOHED010000399.1:0-7819 GCA_050700915.1 Actinopolymorphaceae bacterium
CGGCGCAGGCTGCGCAGGAGCCGGCCGAGGAAGGCGTACGTGGCCGCGAGGAACCCGACCGCGAGCAGGACGACAAAGACGGCCCGCGGGGTGGTGAACGCCACCAGCAGGCAGATCAGCGCCGACCGCTCGCCCTGCGGCAGGACGATGGCGCGGCGGAGCCAGACCTTCCAGCGGCCACCGCGAAGTCGGGAGCGCACCTGGTCGGTCAGCGCGGGCGCCGTTTCCGGCCCGGCCGTGACTTCTTCGTACGCGAAGTGCATCTGGTGCCGCACGGTCTGGAACGCCATGGCGGCCGCGGCGAGCCACCAGATCGCGCCGTCGGAGGCGGCGGCGCCGATCGCCAGTCCGGCGAACAGCACGTACTCCTTGACCCGGTCCGCGCTCAGGTCGAGCCGGCCGCCGATGGTGCTGAAGTGCACGGTGTAGCGGGCCAGGTCGCCGTCGATGCAGTCGAGTACGAACGACAGGTGGAAGAGCAGGGCCCCGACGACGAGACCGGTCCGCGACCCGGTGGCGCAGAACCCCGCGGCGCCGAACGCGACGGCGAGGGACAGGATCGTGACCTGGTTGGGGGTGAAGCCGACCCGGGCGAACCACCGCGCCACGTGGCCGGAGTAGCTGCGTACGAAGAACGTCGTGAACACGGTGTCGTCGGACTTGACCGCGAGGCGCAGCCGGATCGGTTCCTCGTCGACAGCGGCGACCCGGGCCGCGAGGGCGTCGCGTTCGGCGTCGGTGTCGGCGAGGCCGGCGACCAGCGGTGCCGGATCGGTACGCGCGACCTCGGTGTCGGCGGCGAGGGTCTCGGTGAGGTCGCCGATGTCGAGCCTGGCGCCGAGAACAGGCTCGGCGTCCGGGCCAGGGACAGCCTCGGCTGTCCCCTCCGGCCGCCCAGGAGCCCCCGCGTCGGCGGCGGCCAGCACCCTGGTGAGGACGGACACCAGCCGAGCCCGGGCCCCCACCATGACCGTGAGCGTCCCCGGCCCCGCCAGCGCCTCCGGCCGGGTGTCACAGACCGCTCGGCGGAGCGCGTGGAGGTGCCCGATGTAGCGCCGATCGACCAGCGCGACCGGGCCGGCCGGCGCCGTGGCGACGGCGGCGGCGAGGTCGTCGACAGTGCTGGCGTCGACCACGGCGTAGCCGAGCGCCCGCAGCTGGGTCGCCACGGGAGGCTCAGCCGGTTCGGCGGCCACGACGGGTCCGACGAGGAACGCGCTCGGCAGCGCCATCACCCCTGTCTGGTGGTTGAAGCGGCTCATCTTAGGACTTCTCCGCGCTGACCGGGCCGGCTGGACGGCCCGTCGACGAGCACGCAGCAGGACCGGCCGCCGATTTTCGGCTCCACGACCGTAGCGGGGTTGGCTGTGCGGCGCATCCCGAGTGTCCGAACTCGTCGCGGCACGCGGACGCTGCGTTCGGACGTGGAAGAAAAAGATGATCTAATAACCGTCTGTACCGTCACGTGTACGCGTTGCTGATCGTTAAAGGGCGTGAAGGCCCGAGCCGGGCGGGCCGAACCGACACACAGAGGCAGGGGCAACTAACGGAAGGCCACTGAAGGAAGGCCACGAAAGGGAGGTCGATGTCGATGGCGACGTCTCTGACGGCGTCGACGACGGTGCCTTCGGCCACACGAGAGACGCCAGTCTTCGTCCCCGGCTACGGCTGGGTGCAATGGTCGAGAGCACTCCTGGATGCCCAAGCCCGATATCTCCTGCTGTTGCACCGGCCCGACCAGAGCTGGTCGAAGTTCCGGCGCGTGGGAGTACGACGGCAGGTCGATGGCGCCAGATGCCTGTACTGCGGACGGGAATGGACCTGTCCGGAAGCGGTGTGGGCGAATGCCTGGCTGTCCCCCATGTCCCGCGTGTGGGGGAGACCGGCGAGGAGCCGAGGAGGGCGCCACCGTGCGCCCGGGTATGCCCGGGTAGGTGGCGGCAGCAGCAGCCGTCGGCTCTCCGCCCGGCGCGGGGCCAAGGAGGCGGCCATGACGGCGCATCCGTCCGCGGCCCGCTAGCGGTTCGTACAACCCCCGGACGGTCTGCAGACGCCCCAGTCTCTGCAGGCCGTCCAGGCCGTTCAGGTCCGCCGAACGTCCCCTCTACGCTGGATGACCATGACCTGGCTTGTCACCGGTGGCGCAGGCTTCATCGGCGCCCACGTCGTCCACGCCCTGCACGCGGCCGGAGAGCAGGTGGTCGTCCTCGACGACCTGTCCACCGGTGTCTCCGCACGCCTCGACGGCCTCGACGAGGTGCCGGTGGTCCGCGGCACCGTCCACGCGAGCAGCCTGGTGGCGAAACTCCTCAGGGAGTACGAAATCGCCGGCGTCATCCACGTCGCCGCCAAGAAACAGCCGGCTGAGTCGGTCGAGAAGCCGTTGCTGTACTACCGCGAGAACCTCGGCGGGCTCGAGTGCGTGCTACGGGCGATGACCGAGGTCGGTGTCGACGCGCTGGTGTACTCCTCGAGTGCGGCGGTCTACGGCAACCAGGACGTCGACATGCTCACCGAGGACACCCCCTGCCGGCCGGAGAATCCGTACGGCGAGACCAAGCTCGCCGGGGAGTGGCTCGTCGCGGCGACGGCCCGGGTCACCGGGCTGCGGTATGCCAACCTGCGCTACTTCAACGCGGCGGGCACGGCTCGGCCGGAGTTTGCCGACACCGGTGCCTTCAATCTCATCCCGATCGTCTTCGGCCGCCTCACCGCCGGCAAACCGCCGCAGCTCTACGGCGACGACTATCCGACGCCGGACGGTACGACGATCCGCGACTACATCCACGTCTCCGACATCGCCTCCGCCCACGTCGCGGCGGCGCGGCACCTCAGGGACGGCAACGATGCCCGCATCACCCTGAACGTCGGGACCGGCCGCGGATCCTCGACGCGGGAGATCGTCGAGACCATCCTGGAGGTGTCGGGCCACGCCGACCTGTCGCCGGAGGTCCTCGACCGGCGGCCGGGTGATCCGGCGGTCTCGATCGCGTCGGTCGACCGGATCCACGAGATCCTCGGGTGGTCGGCCGCACACGACCGGAGGGCGATCGTCGCGGCGGCGTGGGAGGGTTGGCTGCATCACGGGAGCGGCGGCGAGCATGGCTGAGCCGGGAACGATCCTGTGGAAGCCGCCGGCCGACGTCCGGGAGCGGAGCCGGGTCGGCCACTACCTTGCCTGGTTGGAACGTGAACATGGCCTGACCTTCGATGACTACCACGCTCTGTGGCGCTGGTCGGTCGAGGACCTGCGAGGTTTCTGGGGCAGCATCTGGGACTACTTCCTGCCGGAGCCGCACGGAGCCACGACGGTGCTCGGGCGCGACACGATGCCGGGGGCGCAGTGGTTTCCCGGCGTCCGACTGAACTACGCCGAGCGGATGCTTTCCGACCTGCCCGAGACGGGTCCGGTCGTGGTGGCGCGGTCCCAGACGCGTCAACCGGTGGAGCTCACGGCGGACGAGCTGCGGGCCGCGGTCGCCCGAGCCCGCGCCGGTCTGCAACGCCTCGGCGTCGGCCGGGGAGACCGGGTTGCTGCGTACCTCCCGAACGTCCCGGAGGCGCTCGTGCTGCTGCTCGCCACCGCGAGCCTGGGTGCGGTGTTCTCCTCCTGCGCGCCGGAGTTCGGTACGCGGAGTGTCGTCGACCGGTGGAGCCAGATCGAGCCGACGGTGCTCGTCGTCGTCGACGGCTACGTCTACGGCCCGAAGGAGATCGACCGGACCGCCGAAGTGGCCGCGATCCGGGCCGCGCTACCGGGGCTGCGGCAGGTCGTGGTGGTGCCGTACCTCTCGGCGGAGCGTGCCGCCGCGATTCCCGACGCACTGCAGTGGGCCGACCTGCTCGACGACGGCGGGGCCGGCGGGGGCGAGGCCGGGCCGACACCGGAGCTGGTGTTCGAGCCGGTGCCGTTCGACCATCCGCTGTACGTTCTCTACTCCTCGGGAACGACCGGACTCCCGAAGCCGATCGTCCACGGGCACGGCGGGATCCTGCTCGAACACCTGAAGACCATGGCGCTGCATTTCGACCTGGGCCCGGGCGACCGGTTCTTCTGGTTCTCCACCACCGGCTGGATGATGTGGAACGCCCTGGTGTCCGGCCTGCTGGTCGGAGCCACCGTGGTGCTCGTCGACGGCGATCCCGCGCATCCCGACCTCGGCTACCTGTGGCGGTTGGCCGACGAGTGCGGGATCACGTTCTTCGGAACGAGTGCGCCGTTCCTGATGAGCTGCCGCAAGGCCGGGTTGCGCCCCGCCGAGATCGCCGACCTGTCGCGGATCCGCGGCCTGGGTTCGACCGGTTCCCCGCTGCCGGTGGAGGGCTTCGGCTACGTCTATGACGCCGTCGGTCCCGACCTGCTGCTGCAGTCGTTCTCCGGTGGTACGGACCTGTGCACGGGGTTCATCGGCGGGTCACCGCTGCTACCCGTGTACGCCGGCGAGCTGGCGTGTCCGTGCCTGGGCGCGGCGGTCGCGGCCTACGACCCGGCCGGCCACCAGGTGGTCGGACAGCTCGGCGAGCTGGTGATCGAACGCCCGATGCCGTCGATGCCCGTCGGCTTCTGGGGCGACGCCGACGGGTCGCGCTACCGCGCAGCGTACTTCGCGGACTTCCCCGGCGTGTGGCGGCACGGCGACTGGATCGAGTTCACCGAGCGCGGCACGTGTGTCATCACCGGCCGGTCCGACGCGACGCTCAACCGCGGCGGTGTGCGGATGGGAACCGCGGAGTTCTACTCGGCGGTCGAGGCGCTACCGGAGATCGTCGACAGCCTCGTCGTCCACCTGGACGACGCCTCGGGTGGTGCAGTGGGGGGTACGGAGGAGCTGCTGCTGTTCGTCGTCCTCGCCGAAGGCGCCCAGCTCGACGACGCGTTGCGGGCGAAGGTCGCCGCGGAGCTGCGCCGGAACCTGTCCCCGCGGCATGTGCCCGACCGGATCGTGGAGGTTGCCGCCGTACCCCGCACCCTGTCGGGCAAGAAGCTCGAGGTGCCGGTGAAGAGGATCCTGGAAGGCCGCCCACCCGAGGAGGCGGCCAGCGCCGGGGCGCTCGCCGATCCCACGGCGTTGCGGGCGTACGAAGACTTCGCGCGCGCCCGCCGTCGGCCATGAGTCGGGCCCGCGTCTGGCGTGGGGGCTGGGCCCAGCCGCTACTGAGATGTCTCCCATATGCGGTGTGTCGTCAGATGTCGGACGGACACCGTGGCCTGGCACGACGAACGGCAAGCCACGCCACCTGGGGGGATCTGCATGACCGGAGCGCTGTCGCTGAACGGACGGCCGGCACGGCAGCAGCGGTGGGGGCGCCAGCGGCGGCGAACCCGGTCGCCGGTGGGGGTGTTGGTCGCCGCCCTGGTGACGGTGGCCGGCGCGCTGGTCGGGCCGCCGGGCGCGGCGGAAGCGTCGATCGAGCCCGTCGCGACCGCCGGACCGGTCCAGGTCGTACGCCCGGACGACGGTGTGTTCCGGATGGTCGGGTACGGCTGGGGACACGGGCGCGGCATGTCCCAGTGGGGTGCGTACGCCGCGGCGAACGCGGGTCGTACCTACCCGGAGATCCTCCGGTTCTACTACCCGGGGACCAAGCTGGTCGCCCGGAGTACGCCCGCACAGATCAGGGTCCGGCTCAGCCACGATCTCGACGGGTTCCGGGTCCGGCCCGAGCCGGGTCTCACGCTGTGGTGGACCAACGAGAGCGGCCGGACCACGCCGGTCCTTCTACCGGTCAGTTACCTCGGCTGCCGGGTCAGCACCTGGCGGGTCCGGGCCGTCTACCGCCGGGACCTGGCCGTGGATGCGTACACCTGTGGGAAGTGGCACGCCTACGTGGGTTCGGGTCGGCTCGCGGCGACGGGCAGAGCGTCGTTCGTCGCGACCGACGGCAAGGTCCAGGTCGAGCGCCGACTCGACGACGGCACCCGGATCCGTCGCGGCTACCGCGGTTTCGTCCGGGTCGTGCTCCGGAGCGGGAGGGTACGCCCGGTGAACGTCGTGCCGTACGAGGACTATCTCCGCTCCGTCGTACCCAGCGAGTCCCCGGCCAGCTGGCCGCGCGCCACGATTCGGGCGCAGACGATCGCGGCACGGACCTACGCCGTCCGCTCCTCCGCCGGGCGGTCGTCGAGCTACTTCGACGTCTACGACACATCGGCGTCGCAGGTCTATCCCGGCATGGTCGGCTACGGCTCGACGTGGAACGTCACACGGACCTACGAGCATCCGGGTAGCAACGACGCGATCAAGGCGACCCGCGGGGTGACGCTGCGCTACGGGAGCCAGGCCGCGTTCACCGAGTTCGGCTCGTCCAACGGTGGCTGGACCGCGGACGGTGGCCGGCCGTACCTCCGGGCCTCCCCGGACGCCTGGGACGCCGCGGCGACCGGCAGCCCGTACCACACCTGGACCGACACGGTGAGCGCCCGGCAGCTGCGGAGCCAGTACCCGTCGATCGGCGAGATCGTCGAGATCAGGGTCGCCAAACGCTCCGGCGGGGGACGGTGGGGTGGCCGGGTCAGCCGGCTGCTGATCATCGGCAGCACGGGTGTGCAGGAGATCCGCGGCGAGGACCGGGTGCGGTGGGCGCTCGGCGTACGGTCGGCGTACTTCGCCTTCGGTTCAGTACGACGTAGCTAGGGGGTGTCTGGTGGATCCGGCTTGACCCTCACGTTGGGTGAGGCTGGAGCGTGGGGTGCATGAGTGACTACTACGACGCGTTCGAGCTGAGTCCTGTGCCCGCCGCCGGCCCGGATGCGGTTCCGCCGGAGCCGTTCCGTGGCATCTATGCGATGCCCGCGTTCGTGACGATCCCCACGAGCGATTTCGAGGCGTCGGTGGACTTCTGGACTCGTGGGCTCGGGTTCGTCGACTTGTTCAGCATCCCCGGCAGCGTTGTGCATCTGCGCCGGTGGGCGTTCCAGGACGTACTCCTCGTCCCGGCGGAGAGCAATCCTGCGCAGACACCAGCGATGAGCGTCAGTTTCGCGTGCGTGCTGAGCCAGGTCGACTCCCTTGTCGAGGCATGTCGTGCGTTGCGCCCGAACTCGGTCGATGGTCCACGGGACACGCCCTGGAACACCCGCGATGTGGCGGTGACCACCCCGGAGAACGCACGGATCGTTTTCACCGCGGCGAAGCCCTTTGATCCGGCCAGTCAGGAGGCGCGGGACCTTGCAGCCGTCGGGATCACCCCACCGGGCGCCGGTCGCGGTGAAAACGGTCGCGCCGACAATGAGGAGCATGCCTGATGCCACTGACGCCGATGGACTGACCGTCGGTCAGGTCTCGACGCGGGTGGGCGTGACAGTCCGCGCGCTGCACCACTGGGATGAGATCGGTCTGGCGCGACCGTCGCTGCGCACGGCCGCCGGATACCGGCTCTACACCGCTGGTGATCTGGAACGCCTGCACCGCATCGTCGTCTACCGCGAGCTCGGTCTCGGCCTGGACCGGATTCGGGCCATCTTGGACGACCCGACCGCAGACGTGCCCGGCGCACTGCGCGCGCAGCGCACCCAGCTTGCTGAACGGATCGACCGCCTCCAGCAGCTCAGCGCCGGACTGGACCGGATGATCGACGCCCACGAGCGTGGCCTGCTGCTGACCACCGAGCAGCACGCCGCGATCCTCGGCCCTCAGTGGAACCCGGACTGGCCCGCCCAGGCCCGTCAGCGCTACGGAGACACGAAGCAATGGCTGCAGTACGCCGAACGCTCAGCGGCTCGCGGTCCGGAGGAGTGGCAGGCCATCGCTGACGCCATGGCATGCCTCGACCGCGCCCTCGCCGAAGCGATGGACGCCGGCGTCACACCTGGTAGCCC
>JBOHED010000400.1:0-2232 GCA_050700915.1 Actinopolymorphaceae bacterium
GCCGCCAGCGCCGCAAGGGTGCCCGGCAACCGTTCGGTCAACTCGAACGCGAGTGTCAGTTCCCGGTCGGCCGAGCGTGGTGACAGGCACAACGCCGCACCCACCTCCGCGGACGCGAACTCCGTAAACGACTCCAGCAACTCCGGAACAGAGTCCGGTTCACACGCCGGCGACCGCGCCACCATCGCCATCGACTCGTAGAACCGGGCGGACACCCACGACGCCTGCCGCTCCCACGCCGCCATCACCAGCACCCGCACATGCCCGTTCACCGCAGCCACATCGATCCGCGACAACACAGCGGCAAGCTCGGCACCCGGCGCAGCCGATGCCAACGCGGAGAAGTCCACACCCCCGTGATCGAACATACCGACGATTCTACCAGATGTTGATCACACTCGCAGGTCAGAGGCGCCTTGTTTCCAAGGTAATCTCCCCACTGCGCGGGCTGCCCGGCGTGCATCGCCGACGTGGTCGAGGGGAATCTTCGGGCGCGGAGGAGGCGGAGAATGTCGTCGCGGCGAGGTAAGGAGTCGGCGCCTGCTCTCAACTCGAAAGCACGTCATCGCCATGACGTCCTCGCCGCCTCGATCCGAGAACGCAGCTCCCGCTCCTCGTCGTTGTCGAGTATCCCGTCGAGGCTCAGCAGGAGATCCACTTCGTCGGTGTGATGCACCAAGTCAGGCGACGTGCGTCAGAGGCGTCCCGACTCCGACGTCGGCATCGGCGGACAAATCCACCCAGAGGGCGCTACCGCACACGACACAAGTCCGCTCCGGGCACTCCCCGCCGTGGCCGTCGTCGCAAGGTGGTTGCTCGAACACCCGGCGACGACGGCAGGTCGGGCAGTCGTAGATGGCTTGGGTCACGGTCGGGACCTCCCCTTGTCCGGATCACCACTACCTCACCGTTCACCGTCCCAGGAACCGCCGACAACGCCGGCCCGACACGCCGGGATCCGCGGGACCGACACCTGCCCGCCTGTCACCCTGCCGCCTGTCACCCTGCCCGCCCGACATCCTGCCGGGCGACACCCGGCCGCCGGCCTCACTGGCCTTCGGAGGTGTACCAACGGAGAGTGATGTCGAGGGTGTCGAGCCAGGTGTCGAGGTCGAACCCGTGCGCGGCGAGTCCCGCGAGCGTCCGGTGGCTCACCTCCAGCGCGCGCTGCGCCTCGGCTGCCCCAAGATGGCCGTCGCGCACGGCGGCGACGAACTCGTCGATGTCAACCACCCATGCGTCCACTCCGGTCTGCACCATGATGTCGAGGTAGTGGTCGACCGACGTCCACAGCGTGCCGTCGACGGTCACGTCGCAGACGTCGAGATAGTGGTCGTACTCGCGGACCTGGTGGGGGCGCCAGGAGAACGTGGTGATGCGAAGGCCCAGGTCGGGAAGCAGCCACGACTGAAGGCTCCGGAGGCTCCGATGCTCCGGCAGCGTCACCGCGATGTACAGTCCTGCGTCGCTCACTTCCCACGCGTCCAGGCGGCGGGTCCTGCCCGAGCGGTCGACGTTCGTACCGTCGGCAATGTCCCAGCACGTGACGTGCGGGGGATGGATCACGTGTTCTCCGCGAGCCAGGCGCGCCCCAGCTCCTCCATGCCGTCGAGGCCGGCCAGGACCGCGGGTGCTGCGGCCTCCTCGATCTTGCGGCCGACGAGCGGGACGGACGCCTTGAGTTCGGCGTCGACTACCTGCCTCGTGGCGGCTCCTCCGGACTCGGGAACGATCTGGATGGTGCCCCGCAACGTGACCGGTGCACCATCGATGTCGACCACCAGCCGGCCGCTGCGCGCACCGTCTGGACCCGCTTCGCCCCAGGTGATCACCTCGTCGAGCTCGATGTGCTGTCCGACGAGCTTGCGGACGAAGTCGGGGACGTCGGCCGGAAGGGTCTGGTGGGTCCGTGTCCTGCGTCCAGGGCCGGCGGACTCGACCGTCACGTCGTAGCGCACGGCGTGGGCAGCCTCTGCCCGCTTCCGGATGAAGCTCTCGCTGGTCAGCATCGTGTACACGGTGGGAGCGTCGGCCGCGTACTTGGTTTCCCGGTGAAGGTCCATGGGGAGATCCAACACGATGATCGCGGCGATTGCCCGGATCTTGCCGGGGGCACACGCTGGGCCGCGCAATTCGGCTATGCCGGGACGCGTCAGGCACTGGGCGGCGGCCGACGGGGATCCCCGAGCCGGTGGTGAAGGACTAGGGTCGGAAAGGTCCGTACAGCGTCGT
>JBOHED010000401.1:0-4231 GCA_050700915.1 Actinopolymorphaceae bacterium
AGCCGGCCTTGACACGGTGTGGCCCTGCGTGGACGAGTTGTTCGAGGCCGACGCATTCGAACGCACCCTCGTGGCTGAGGGCGTCGCCGTCGACCGGGCGGCACTGCGTCCGGACTTCGACGCCCACATCGAGCGGATCGTCCGCGAGGCGACCCTGCGGATTCCGGAGGTGCGCGGAACGCCGGTCACAGGTGGACGCCACGGCATCCATTCCGAGGCGATGGGGTTCCTGCTGGCGGAGTTGCAGCACCTCGTCCGTTCGCATCCGGGAGCGGTCTGGTGAGCGAGGTCGGCGGCATGCGTACGGCCGCGGACGCCCACGCCGTCGCGGCAACGGTGGTCGATCCCGAGCTGCCGGTGCTGACGATCGCCGAGTTGGGCATTCTCCGCGACGTACGACTCGAAGCAGGCAGCGTGGAGGTGGACATCACACCCACCTACACGGGATGCCCCGCCCTGGAAGCGATCCGGGCCGATGTCAAGGCGGCCTTGCGTACGGCGGGGGCGCGTGAAGTGCACGTACGCACCGTCCTCAGCCCGGCCTGGACCACCGACCTGATCTCGCCGGAGGGCCGGCAGAAGCTTGCCGAACACGGCATCGCGCCGCCGTCACCGCACGGCCCACCAAGGTCGCGCGGTGAGAGCCCTGTCCTCGTGGAGCTGTCGGTACGCTGCCCGCGGTGCGGCTCGGCGGACACCCGCGAGCTGTCGAGATTCGGCCCGACACCCTGCACTGCCCTGCTGTCCTGCCGCGGCTGTGGCGAGCCGTTCGAACACGTGAAGACGCTGTGAGCGACGCCAGCGTCACCGCCCACCGGCACGCGGTGTTCCACCCGCTGCGCGTCGCGGAGGTGCGGCGCGAGACCGACGACGCGGTGGTGGTGACGTTCGACGTCCCGGCGAAGCTGACGGCGGACTACCGTTTCGTTCCGGGCCAGCACGTGACGGTCCGTACCCCCGAAGCCGGCGACGACCTGCGGCGCAACTACTCGATCTGCACCGGGTGGGACCCTGGCGCCTCGGCGGGCCCGCGGTGGTTGCGGATCGGTGTCAAGAAGGTCGCCCGTGGTGGGTTCTCGGCGTACGCACTGGAACGGATGCGACCCGGCGACCTGGTCGACGTCATGACCCCGACGGGAAGGTTCTGCGTGGCGCCGGACCCGGCGGCCAGCCGGCACCTGTGCTTCGTCGCCGCCGGCAGCGGGATCACGCCGGTGCTGTCCATGTGCGCGAGCGTGCTGGCGGCCGAGCCGAGGAGTCGGGTCACCCTGCTGTACGGCAACCGGACCAGCGCGTCGATCATGTTCGTCGATGAGCTGGCGGACCTGAAGGATCGCCATCCCGACCGCGTCCAGATCGTGCACGTCCTCTCGCGGGAGCGACCCGACGTGCCGTTGTTCGGTGGACGTATCGACGCGACGAAGCTGCAGGCGTTCCTCGGCACGCTGGTCGACGCGGAGTCCGTCGACGGGTGGTACCTCTGCGGGCCGTACGCCATGGTGGAGCAGTTGCGCGGCCTGCTGCGTTCCGGCGGCGTGCCACGTGAGCGGGTGCACTCGGAACTCTTCCACGTCGGTTCGCCGCCAACGCCGGGTCCGTCCCCGGCTGCTGGCTCCGCCCTCCCCGGTGTCGGCGCGGGTGCCGGGGTCGCCTGCGAGGTGACGGCGATCATGGACGGCCGGCGGTCGTCGTTCGTACTCGACCAGGAAGGGCCGCCGGTGCTGGAAGGCGTTCTCGGGGTCCGCTCCGACGCACCGTTTGCGTGCCGGGGTGGGGTGTGCGGGACGTGCCGGGCGAAGGTCCGCGAGGGCACGGTGACGATGGACCGCTGCTACGCCCTCGAACCAGACGAGGTTGCGCGGGGCTACGTCCTCACCTGCCAGGCGCATCCCACCAGCGAGCGACTCGTCGTCGACTACGACTCCTGAGTTCCGCGAACCCCTCGGACGATGGGCGTCACGGCTTCCCGTGATCACGGCTGGCGGGTGCGGCGCGCGGGACTACGGTGGGGTTCGTGACCTACGACGTGAGCAAGGTCCGGGCCTGCTATCCCGCGCTCTCCGACGGGTACGCCTACCTCGACGGAGCCGCCGGCACCCAGGTGCCGCAGGCGGTCATCGACGCCATCGCCGCCGCCTACCGTTCGGGTCTCGGCAACCAGGGCGGAACCTTCCCCGCGAGTGGGCGCTCCGACGCGATCGTCTCCGGGTGCCGGCACGCGGTCGCGGACCTGGTGGGCGGCGACCCTGCCGGCGTCGTCCTCGGTCCGAACATGACGACCCTCACCTACCGCTTCGCGACGACCCTCGCCGCCGGTTGGGAGCCCGGCGACGAGGTGGTGCTCTCCCGGCTGGACCATGACGCCAACGTCCGGCCGTGGGTCCAGGTGGCGGAGCGGGCCGGTGCTGTCGTGCGCTGGGCAGAGGTCGACCTGGCCACGGGCGAGCTGCCGACCAGCCAGTGCGACGACCTGCTCAACCCGCGCACCCGACTCGTCGCCGTCACCGCCGCCAGCAACGTCCTCGGCACCAGACCCGACGTCCGCGCGATCGCGGCGAAAGCACACGAGGTCGGGGCACTGACCTACGTCGACGGTGTCCACGCCACGCCTCATGGGCCCGTCGACGTCGCGGCGCTCGGTGCCGACTTCTACGCCACCAGTGCGTACAAGTGGTCAGGTCCACACGTAGGAGCGGTCGTGGCCGATCCCGCTGTGCTGGAGACGCTGCGGCCGGACAAACTGCGGCCCGCACCTGACGACATCCCCGTACGCATGGAGACCGGCACGGCACCGTTCGCCGACCTGGCCGGGGTGACGGCCGCCGTCGAGCATCTCGCCGACCTCGACCCGGCCGCCGGGGGCGCCTCCCGCCGGGCGCGGGTGCTGGCCTCGATGGCCGCCGTCGAGGCGTACGAACAGGAGCTCTTCGCCACGCTCCTCAGTGGTCTCCGAGCGATGTCACACGTGACGACCTACGGCAGCCCGGCCGCGCGGACCGCGACCGCCTACTTCCGCGTCGCCGGCCACGACCCGCGCGACGCCGCGTCGCATCTCGCGACTCGGCAGGTCAACGTGTGGAGCGGCCACAGCTATGCCTGGGAGCTCACCGGCGCTCTCGGCATCCGCGACACCGGGGGAGCGGTGCGCGTGGGACTCGTCCACTACAACGACCGTTCCGACGTCGACCGGTTCCTTGCCGCCGTCGCCGAGCTCGCGCTGTAGCCCGGACCACCGGTGGACCACGGCACGGGCCGAGCCTTCGGAGCTAGGGGACCCGGGTCACGGCGAGAGTGGTGATCGCCGTACGTGCTTCGCCGGGCTCGAAGCGGAGTTGGGTGCCGGTCTTGCGCCGGATCGCGTGCAGGCCCTGCCCCGGGTAGCTCGAGTGCGGCTCGATGCCGAGGACGTACACCCCCTGGTACCACGGGAAGCCCGCGCCGGCGTGCATCTCGTACCACATCCAGGTGTGCGGCATCACCGACGTGTCCCAGGTCAGCGCAGCCCGCACCCCGAGGCGCTGGTTGGTCAGGGACACCTCGCCGGTCGCGAGGTCGACCAGGTAGTAGAGGCGTTCGACGGGCCGCGTCGGATCGGGTCCCGGCACGTCGCGGAGATCGACCGAGCCACCCGCGCGGTCAGGTCCCACCGGCCAGCCGAACCGCGCACCCTTGACGAGGTCCGAGGCGGTCCCGTCGCGTTCGTCGTCGACCACGACAGTGGCGCCAGGCGTGTCGAGGCGACAGCTTCCGTCGAGGAACGGCTGCCCGAACGCCACATGGTGCCCCCACGCGGCGTCGACGGGTACGCCTCCGGCGTTGCGGACGGTCTCGGTGACTACGAGGTCGGTGCCGGCGACGGCGACGCGGCGTTCGATCTCGAACGGGCTGCGGACCAGACGGGTCCGCAGTGTCACCTCGGCCGGGCCCGTGGGCTCCCAGTCGTACGCCGCCAACCACGCTTCCCCGTGCATCCCCCAGAGGACACCGTGCTCCTCGACCGCGTCCCCCGCGTTCGGGAACACGGTCTGCCAGCCGCCGGGGTAGGCGTCCATCAGCGTTGCCTCGGTGTTGCCTGGTACGAAGTGCGCTCCGCGATGCCGGAGCCCCCACGGTGACTGCCACATCAGCTCGACGTCCTCGGCCAACCACCGGACGGAGGTGATGTCGCCGCCCTTGCCGGGTACGACGTCGACCGCGAGGTCGGCACTCTCGAGGCTGACGACCTCCCAGC
>JBOHED010000402.1:0-5887 GCA_050700915.1 Actinopolymorphaceae bacterium
GATCACCACGTGACTGTCTACCCACTGCCCGCCAGGTCGCCGGCCGCACAGGGAGTCGATGCGTCTGGCATCGGCAGGTTCCTCGACGCCATCGAGGCCGCGCCGGACATCGAACCCCACAGCCTGATGGTCCTGCGTCATGGCCACCTGGTCGCCTCGGGCTGGTGGGCTCCGTACTCGCCCGACCGGCTGCACCTGCTCTATTCCCTCAGCAAGAGCTTCACGTCCACGGCGGCCAGCTTTGCCGTTGCCGAGGGACTGGTGCACCTCGACGACCCCGTGGTCTCGTACTTTCCCGAGTTCGAAGCGGAGATCACCGATCCGCGCAGCCGGGCCATGCTCGTACGCCACGTCGCGTCGATGGCCAGCGGTCACGATGCCGAGACGATGGAACGGGCAGTGGCTCTCGATCCGGAGGAGATCGTGCACGGGTTCCTGCTGCTTCCGCCGGATCGCGAACCCGGCACGGTCTTCGCGTACAACCAGCCCGCGACGTACTCCCTTGCCACCATCGTTCAGAAGGTGACCGGCCAGACCTTGACGGAGTATCTCCGGCCGCGGCTGCTCGATCCGCTCGGGATCGGCGACGTGGTGTGGCGACAGCACCCCGCCGGCCGCGACGTGGGCTTCTCTGGTCTGCACGCCACCACCGATGCGATCGCCCGGCTCGGCCTGCTCTATCTGCAGGGTGGGGTGTGGGAAGGCAAGCAGGTGCTGCCGGCCGCGTGGGTTGCCGAGGCGACGCGATCGCACGTTTCGAACGGCGTCGAGCCGAATTCGGACTGGGCGCAGGGGTACGGCTTCCAGTTCTGGATGTCCCGGCACGGGTATCGCGGTGACGGGGCGTACGGCCAGTTCTGCGTCGTGCTTCCCGAGCATGACGCGGTGATTGCGATGACCGCGGCGACCGTGGAGATGCAGGCCCTCTTGGACGCTATGTGGGAGCACCTCGTGCCGGCGTTGGGCGCCGCACCACTCGAAGGCCGGGACGACGAGGACACTGCACTGGCCCATCGGCTGGCCCGACTCGAGCTCCCTCCAGCACCGGGCAAGCCCGCGCCGCCTGCCGATCCCGGCGCCTGGTCGGGTGCGGAGTTCGCACCGGACGGCGGTGCGGGTGCGGGTGCGGGTGCGGACCAGCCGACCCTGACTCGTGTGCTGGTGACGTCAGGAGACGACGAGGACTGGCGGGTTTCCTTGGTCGAGGACGGCGGGCGGCTTGAGCTGCGTCTGAATGCGACTGACGCGCCGGGCTGGTGGGTGGATGCGGGCTCAGACGCACCCGTTCCGACGGCGTTGTCTGGCGGATGGACCGGCCCCGACACGTTGACCGTCGAGGTGGTGTTCCTGGAGACGCCGCACCGTCTGGTCGTGACGTGTGCGCTTGCGAGTCGTACGTTCACCGCCCGCTGGCGCACGGCTCCGCTGCACCGTGGTCCGCTCCGCTCGCTGGGCGCCGTACGCGTCGGACGTTGACGCAAGCGGCGCCGGACCTGGCCATGCGATGGCCGGAGCCGGCATCGCCGCGGCATTGTCACACCACGCAGGCGAACACTTCAATCAGGTAGCTCGGAAAGCGTTATCCGACATCTGCGGCGCGAGTCGAGGAGTGGAGGAGCAATGCCCGAGATCCCTCGTCGTACGTTCGTCTCCGGTGTGGTCGCGGCCGGCGCGACCTCGCAGCTCGGCCAGGTCCGTCCCGCCGGTGCTCAACCGGAATCGGCTGCCGCGCACGCAGCAGCAGGAGCCGGAGCCGCCGCCGCGACGGAACCCGCGGCGCCCGGCATCGCCGCCCCACCTTCGCCCGTCACGCTTCACTGGCTCGAGGACCTACCCGTCACCGGGGTCGGCAGCACCTGGGGAATGCCGTGGCCGAAAGGGACGGTCGACGCCGCGCAGACGTTCTCGCTGCGGACGTCCGACGGTGCCGCGGCGCCCTTGCAGAGCTGGCCGTTGGCCTCCTGGCCGGACGGCTCGCTCAAGTGGAGCGCCCATGCGCTGGCCGCCGACGCACCGCTCGCGGAGGAGTACGTCCTCGAGGCCGGTACGCCGGCAACCCCCGCACACGCCGTCCAGGTCACCGAACGCGGCGGCATGGTCGAGGTCGACACCGGCGTCCTCGAATGCACGATCTCCACCAGCGGTTCGGCGTTGATCCAGTCGGTCACCCGCGGCGGAGTCGAGGTCTTCAACAAACTGGAACTGGTCAACCTGCGCCAGCCCGCGATCCCCGACGGCGACCAGTCAGAGGTCCGCCGGGAGCGGTTGCTCAGCAGGATCGAAAAGGTCACCGTCGAACAACGCGGACCGGTGCGGGCCGTCGTACGCGTCGAGGGGATCCACGCAGGCCCGGGGCGGGACTGGCTGCCGTTTACGGTGCGGTTCTACTTCTATGCCGGAGCCGAGCACATCCGGATGATGCACACGTTCGTCTTCGACAGCAAGGGAACCGACGAGTTCGTCGCCGGGCTCGGCGTGCGCTTTCGGGCGCCGATGCGGGACGAGTTGTACGACCGGCATGTGCGCTTCGTCGGTGAGGGCAACGGCATGCTCGCCGAGGCGGTCAAGGGCATCACCGGGCTGCGCCGCGATCCGGGTGCGGCCGTTCGTACCGCCCAGGTGTTGGGACAGCCGCTGCCGGACCCGACGACCTGGGACCAGCGGGTCGCCAGCCGGCTGCACTGGATTCCAGCCTGGGGCGACTACACCCTGAGCCAGCTGTCATCGGACGGCTTCACGGTAAGGAAACGGACGACTTCAGGCAACGGCTGGGTCCCGGTCGACCAGGGCGGCCGCGCCTCCGGATTCGGCTACGTGGGCGGCGTGACCGGTGGCGTCGGCTTCGGTCTCCGCGACTTCTGGCAACGCCACCCGGCGCAGCTGGACATCCGCGACGCCCACACCGACACCGCCGAGGTCACCATGTGGCTGTGGTCGCCGGACGCGCAGCCGATGGACACCCGCTTCTACCACGACGGAATGGGTCAGGACACCTATCTCGAGCAGCTCGACGCTCTCGAGATCACCTACGAGGACTACGAACCCAGCTTCGGAACGCCGTACGGCATCGCCCGCACCAGCGAGCTGATGCTGTGGGCGGTGGACGCCACCCCGGACGCTGACCGGTTGGCCGCGATGGCTGATGTCGTACGTACGCCGCCGCAGATCGTCAACCCGGTCGAGCATCTGGCGTCTGCGAAGGTCTTCGGTGGCCTCTTCGCGCCCGTCGACCGCTCGACGCCCGCGACGGCTGCTATCGAAGACAGCCTGGACTTCCTGTTCGACTTCTACGTCAAGCAGCGCGAGCAGCGTCACTGGTACGGCTTCTGGGACTACGGCGACATCATGCACACCTTCGACGGGGACCGCAGCGTGTGGCGCTACGACGTCGGTGGATACGCGTGGGACAACTCCGAACTCTCACCCGACCTGTGGCTGTGGTATGCCTTCCTGCGTTCCGGTCGGGCCGACATCTTCCGCTTCGCCGAGGCGATGACCCGGCACACCGGTGAGGTCGACGTCTACCACATCGGCGAATGGGCCGGGCTCGGCACGCGGCACAACGTGCAGCACTGGGGTGACAGCGCGAAGCAGCAGCGGATCAGCACCGCGACATACCGGCGGATCTACTACTTCCTCACCGCGGACGAGCGCGTGGGCGACCTGATGCGGGCACTGGTCGACTCGGACAAGACATTCCTCGTGCTCGATCCACTCCGCAAGATCCGGACCGAGCCGTACGAACCTGACCCACACGCGCTCGCCATCGGGCTCGGCACGGACTGGAGTGGCCTGGCCGCCGCCTGGCTCACCGAGTGGGAACGCATGGGCCCCGCGGCCGACGTCGCCCGCACCAAACTGCTCGCCACCATGCGGACGATCGCGCGGATGCCGAACGGCTTCGTTACCGGCGGCGGTCTATATGACATCGACACCGGCGAGTTCGCGCCGGCGGAGAAGACGGTGAGCGTTTCCCACCTCAGCGCGATGTTCGGCCAGGTGGAGATCTGTGCCGAACTCATCGACGCTGTGGACATGCCGGAATTCGAGAACGCCTGGCTGCAGTACTGCCGCCTCTACAACGGCACCCGCGAGGAGCAGGCGGCGGAGTGCGGTGAGGACTTCGGGAACCGAACGCTGAAGCAGGGCCACAGCCGGCTGGATGCTTACGCCGCGGTCCGGCTCGGAGAGGACCGTTACGCCGAACGCGCGTGGGAGCTGTTCCTTCGTCCGGTCGAGTCGTACGAGTACGCCGCGGACCGTTCATGGACCTCGGAGCGGAACGAGTCCACGCTGAACCCCAGCGACGCGGCACCCTGGATCTCCACCAACACCACCGCGCTCTACGGGCTCGCCGCGATCCAGAACCTCGCCCTGATCGGCGCCATGCTGCGACGCTAGTTACGTGGTCACGCTCGAACGGTGACACCCGAGCTGCCAGGCCAATAAGCTACGCGGGCGGATCCGTAGCCAACGGTGGGAGCGCGCGCGTGCGACGATCGGTGCTGTTCGGGACTGTTCGGATGTTGCCGCTCGTGAGCCGTGGGTTGACGGCCGCGCTTGCGCTGATCACGGTGGCTCAGCCGCTGCTGGGGCTGGCGTTCATGTTCGCGGTCGGCGGCCTGGTGGCACAGGTTCCCTCACTCGTCGCCGGCGAGCGGAGCGACTGGATGCTCACACTGGCGATGGTCGCGGGAATCTACGTCGCCCAGCAGGCGCTCGGAGCCGCGGCTTCTGTCGTCGAATGGACCATGGGGCAGCGCCTGAACCACTATCTGGACGACCGCGCCATGGCACTGCTCCAAGGGCCGACAGGAATCGCCCACCTGGAAAACTCCCGGATCCGCGACCTGGCGGCATCTGTCGCGGACGGACTCGGTGCCGGTTGGTGGCGTCCCGCCAAGACACCGGCAGCCCTGCGGAGCTTGGCGTCAGCGGCCATCGGGCTGCTGCTGGCTTTCGGTGTGGTGGTCTGGCTCGAGTGGTGGCTCGGAATTGCGCTGGCGGTCGCAGCGAGCTGGGCGCTCTACACCGTCATCCGGGACAGCATCGACATGATTCTAGGCTTCGGAGATGCCGCGGAAGAAGCAGACCTTCGGCGGTTGGAGTACGAACGCGGTGTAGCCGTGGCTCCGGAAAGCGCGAAGGAGGTGAGGCTGTTCGACTTCGGGTCGTGGGCGTTGAATCGCTGGGAGGATCGGCTGGAACGCCTCCTTGCCCTGAATCTCAGGAACATCGCCCGGGTGACGCCCGGACTTGTAGTTTCCGTTGTCGCTCTCACTGTCGTCTCGGCGGGCGGTTTCGCCTGGGCCGCACTCCAGGCGGGTCGGGGCGAGCTCGGCCTGGCTGCGGCGACCGTTCTCGCGCAGGCAGTTCTTGCCCCGCTGGTCCAGTTCGGCCCGGGCGGCCAGGCAGTGATCAACCTGACATTGTGTGCCAAGCCGATCCAGCGTCTGCTCGACCTGGAAGACGAACTCGCGCCGTACCAGGGTTCCGCCGATCAGTCCGGCCGGAGCGGATCGGCTCCGGAGCGAGTGGCCGCTGACGGCGTGCGGCTGAGTGGCGTGAGTTTCCGCTACCCAGGAAGCGAAGTCGACGTGCTCACCGACGTGACCTTGGATATTCCCAGGGGATCGTCCCTCGCCGTCGTCGGTCTGAACGGCGCTGGTAAGACGACGCTCGCCAAGCTGCTGTGCGGATTCTACGAACCCACGAAGGGCACCATCACCGTCGACGGCAGAGAGCTGAGCGAGCACGCCGGTGACGGCTGGCAACGCCGAGTGGCGGCGATCTTCCAGGACTTCGCGCGATATCCCGTGAGTGCGAAGGACAATGTCGGTTTCGGTGACCTCACCGCGCCGCCGGAACGCCTCACGCAGGCCGCCAA
>JBOHED010000403.1:0-5141 GCA_050700915.1 Actinopolymorphaceae bacterium
ACATGGCCCTGTGGGACGCGAACGCCAAGCGGGCCGGCGTCCCGCTCGCCGTCCTGCTCGGCGGCACGACCGCACGGCCGATTCCGGCGTACGCCTCGGGTGGTTACTACCGTCCGGAGGACGGGCCGTGGGAGACGGTGGTGGCGGCCGAGATCGAGCGGAACCGGGAGCAGGGTTTCCGCGACCACAAGATCAAGGTCGGCGGCCTGACGGTCGAGGAGGACGCCAAGCGGGTGAAGGCGGCGATCGACGCGATCGGTGGCACCGGGCGGCTGGGCCTCGACGCCAACAACGCCTACCGCAGCGTGCCCGAGGCGGCGCGGGCGGCAAGGGCGTTCGAGCGGGCAGCTGGCGACGCGGGCCTGTGGTGGTTCGAGGAACCACTCTCTCCGGACGACAACGCCGGCCACGCCGCGCTCGCGAGCCAGATCGAGACGACCGTGGCGACCGGTGAGATCCACCAGACCAGGTGGGAGTTCCGCGACCTGATCGAACGCGGTGGAGCCGACATCCTCCAGCCCGACGCCGGCGTGCTGGGTGGCGTGAGCGAGTGGCTCCGGGTCGTACGGGCGGCCGAGACGTTCGGGATCCAGGTGGCGCCGCACTGGCACGCCAACATCCACGCCCACCTCGCCGCGGCGGGGCCGAACTGCCTCGCGATCGAGCACTTCACGCTGGACAAGGACATCTACAACTTCGAGGAATTGCTGACACCGGCGAGCCGGTTGGTGGTCGAGGACGGCGCGGCCGTGCTGGGCGACCGGCCGGGCATCGGTCTGGAGTTCGACGAGGACGTCGTACGGACGTACGAACTCACCAGGTGATCGCCGCGTGTGTCGTAGCCAGACCGTACGGAGGAGAGGTGTGGACGCGTGAGTCGCGGACCGGTACGGGTAGGTGTTCTCGGATGTGGCGTGATCGGTGACGTCTACCTCGCCAACCTGCGTGACCATCCCGGCGACATCAGCGTCGTGGCCTGTGCCGACCTCGACCGGGCGCGGGCCGAGACCATGGCGGCCAAGCACGACGTCGCGCGGGTGCTCGCTGTCGACGACCTCGTGCGCGACCCCGAGGTGGAGCTGGTCGTCAACCTGACCTGGCCGGCGGCGCACACGGAGCTGAACCTCGCCGCACTGGACGCGGGCAAGCACGTCTACAGCGAGAAGCCGCTCGCGCCCACCCTGACCGAGGCGCGGCAGATCCTGGACGAAGCCGAACGCAGGGGACTCCGGCTCGGCTGTGCCCCCGACACCCTGCTCGCGGACGGGAACCAGACCGCCCGGCGGCTGGTCGACAGCGGCGAGATCGGCGCCGTGCTCGACGTCAGTAGCTGGTTCTACGCGTCGTCCCCGGGGCCCGCCGCGCGTCACCCGGCACCGGACTTCTTCTACCAGCAGGGCGCGGGACCGTTGTTCGACATGGCGCCGTACCCACTGTCCATCCTGGTCAACCTGCTCGGCCCGATCCGCCGGGTGTGGGGTCGGGCCGGCCGCCAGGTCGACGAGGTAGTGGTGGGAGCGGGCCCACGTGCCGGTGAGCGACTGCCGGTCGACGTCCCGCTGTCGTACGCCGCCATGGTGGAGTTCGCCACCGGTCCCACCGCGCACCTCGTGACGACGTGGGAGACCGCGGCCGGCCGCGGAATGATGCCGGTACAGATCAGCGGCACCGACGGCACGATGTGGACCCCCAACCCGAACCGCTTCCAGAGCGTCGTACGCCTGCGCAAGCGGGCGGCCGACGGCGACAGCGGTCTCGAACTGCCGCCCGCGCATCGCAACTCCGTCTCGGAGGCCAACCTGCGTGGGATCGGCGTCTGGGAGATGGCGGTCGCCATGCGTGAGGACCGGCCGCACCTGTGCTCCGCCGCGTTCGGGTTCCACGTACTCGAGGTGATGCTGGCGATCGAGGAGTCGGCCAGGACCGCTGCGGTCGTGGAGATCGGGAGTACGTGTGAACGGCCGGATCCGATGCCCGAGCGGCTCAGCGCAGAAAGCCGGTGAGGGACTGCCGGAGCCCGGCTGGGTCGAGGCCGTAGAGGCGGTCGTGGTCGGCCGGTGTGCCGTACTTCCGCAGCTCCGTCCGGTCGACGCCGAGCGACAGCAACCGGTGCGGTCGGTCGGCGAGTGCGGTGTCGATCACCCGCGCGGACGTTCCGGTGAGATACGGCTCGACGATGACCACATCCACGCTGTCGCTGTCGAGCGCCTCGACCCACGCACGAAGTCCGGCGACGTCGAACGGGCGTACCGTCGCCGCGTATCCGACCGTGACGTCCAACCCCACCGTCGCCTCGAGGACCGGATCCAGCATCGGCCCCACCGCGACGACGATGGCCCGTCCGCCCGACCGAAGCCGCTGGAGACGACCGTCTGCGACACCCGGTTGGGCGGTGGTGTTGGAGCGACTCGACAGTCGTACGTACGCCGGGCCCTCCTGCCGCGTCGCCGCCCGGAGGAGGGTTGCCGCCTCGTCGGGATGGCCGGGGACGTGGATCGCCCACCCCGGCAGGGTGTCGATGAGCGCCACGTCGCCGGGTGAGTGGTGCGTACGCCCGCCTTCGGTCACGTCGTACGACGCACCGACACTCACCAGCACCGCCGCGGCGTCCTGGTGGCCGAGGTCGAGCTTGACCTGTTCGAAGGAACGCTCGACCAGGAACGGCGCGTAGGAGTGAACGATCGGTCGCATGCCGGACAAGGCGAGCCCGCCCGCCACACTGACCATGAGCGGTTCACGGATGCCGACGTTGAGGACGCGTCGGGGGTGCCGGAGGGCGGTGTCGGTGAACTGGTCCGCGCTGATGTCGGCCAGCACGACGGCGGCCCGCGGGTCCTCGTCGAGCAGCTCGTTCGTCACCTGGACGAACCGGGTCCGCATGTCGGGCACTGTCGTGGTCTCGGTCATGTCGCGCACGTCGGTCATGTCGGGCACGTCGATCCTTCCTCTGCTCAGTCCTTGGGGGCGACGACGGCCACCACGGCCGTCGGTTGTCCGGCCGGTGTGGCCCGGAGGGCGGCCTCGATCGCGTCGTGGTCGCGGCCGTCGACCGTGTGTGTCAACCAGCCATTGACACCGAAGCGGCTCGCGACCCCGCCCGGCCAGCCGTGCGTGGCGGACTGGTTGTCCACGACGACGGCGGTCAGGTTGTCGAGTCCGGTCGCTCCGGCGTAGGCGATCGCCTCGTGGTTGGTGCCCTCGTCGAGTTCGGCGTCGCCGACCAGGACGACCACCCGGGACCCAGAGTCCGCATTCGCCGTGAATCCCTGTGCTCGTTGGCCGAGCGCCATGCCGACGCCGAGCGGAAGGCCGTGCCCGAGCGAACCGCTGGAGATCTCGACGCCGGGGATCAACGCCCGGTCCGGGTGGTGGCCAAGCGGGGAGTCGACGGACCCGAAGTCGGACAGCCACTCTTCTGGGACGAACCCCTTCGCCGCCAGTACGGCGTAGAACGCCATCGGCCCGTGGCCTTTCGACAGCAGGAACCGGTCGCGCGTGGGATCGTCGAGGGTGCCCGGTGAGACGCGGAGCACCCGGTCGTACAACACCCACAGGACGTCGAGAGTCGAGGTGGCGCTCGACCCGTGCTTCTCGTCCCCGGTCATCAGCGTCATCAGCCGGGGCAGCTCGTCGTAGCCGAGATGTACGTCGTTGCCAGGAAGTACGTCGTTGGTGGTCACATCCACGAGGCTGCCACCGCACAGGCTCCCCATGGATCGGTCCACCGCCGGGAGCCGCCTCGGCCATTGGACCTACGCCTCCGGTGCCCCTGGGGCCCGGCGGCTGGACGACAGTACCGGACGTCAGTACCGGAAGATCGCCGCGAGGTCGCCGCCGCCGGGAACCTCCGGCCCGTCGACCGCGTACACGTGTCCGCCGCGTGCCAGGGTGTCGACCGCGGCCCTGTCCAGGCGTTCACAGAAGGGATGCCCGTCGGCGGCGCCGAGCGCGATCACCTGGGTCACGCCCGACAGCCGGTCCCAGCACGACGGGCGTCCGGCCAGGAGCAACGTCTCGACGCGCCCCTCGCTGGCGGCTGCCGCCACCTCCTCGGTGTCATTGGACGTGACACCGGTGCCCAGCAGGTCCTGGAAGCGCGCGGCGGCCCGTCCGGTCTCCTGGTTACGGAGCTCCTCCACGATCGGCCGCACCATCGCCTGCAGCTGCTCGGCCGAGAGCTGGTCGGGGTTCTCCCGTACCGCCTGACCGACGACGTGCTGGTAGGTGTTGACCTCGCGGTAGATGCCGACGAGATAGTCCAGACCCACGAGGATCATCGGCAGGTCCCTCCCGGCGAGCAGGCGATGCACCCCGTCGGCGACCTGGCGGAGGAAATAGCGCACGTCCTCCTTCTTGGCGTCCTTGTCTGCGGCCCCGTGCCCGTAGAAGGTCCCGGTGCCGCCTCGACCGCCGGACGGCCCGGCGGCCACCCAGGGCATGCTGTCCGCCCGGGCCTGTCGTGGCTCGACCACCTGTCGCATGTTCGTGGGTACGCCGGTGAGCTCGAGTTCCTCGATGTCCTGCAGGCTGCCTTCGAGCAGTCGTACGTTCTGCTGGCTCAGCGCCAGGACGAGGAACCGCCGGTCGCAGGTGAGGACGGGCAGCAGCGGCCCGACGACGAAGTGGTTGCCGACCGCCGCGACCGCAGGCACCTCGACGGGAACGCGGAACATCCGTTGCGGACCGTCGCCGAGGAACAACGCAAGACCGTCGCCCATGTACTGCCAGGCCAGCCCGTCCGTGTGAAGATCCCACGCGGGGGCGAGAACGTCGTGGATCGTCGGCGTACGCATGCCCTGCCGGGACAGAACGGACTCCGCCTCGCTGATCAGGTTCCGCCACCGAATCTGGTCGGCCTCCACCTCGCGGCCGTACCGGTGGGTCGGCATGAACACCGAGACACACACGCCTGGACTGTCGCGCCGGCTCAGGAACTCGAGATCTCGTCTCGTCAGAACGTCCATGCCACCCCCACGCGCAATCACCGAAGGCGATCGGGCATACGGCCACTGTACCCACCGCCGAGCGGCGAACGGTTTGTCCACTACGCCGTGACAAGTCCTCTGACAACGTGGCTGGTGGTGCCGTCGCGGGACATATTCACCAGGTGCCGCGCGGGGGTTGGAAGTCCGGCCGGAACC
>JBOHED010000404.1:0-9703 GCA_050700915.1 Actinopolymorphaceae bacterium
GGTGTCCTGGACCGCGTGACGGAGTGCGATCCGGCCCCGGTCGTCGTCGTCCTCTCCCTCCAGCACACCGCCGAGATCGACGACCGCGCCTGCGAGGCGCTGATCGAGTTGCACTACCAGCTACGGGCCAACGGCGTACGCCTCTGTGTTGGGGCACTCCGTCCGACGGTCTTCGAACGCCTTCGGGCCTCCGGCGTGGTGTCCCGGCTTGGCGCCGAGGCGGTGTGGCCGAGCCTGCAGACCGCCCTGCTGGCGGCGTACGGCGAGCTCGCCGGTCCGGCGGTGGTCACCCGGGAGGTGGTCGCGGCGCTCGAGTTGCGGATGGTCGCGCTGCCGTTGTGAGGCTGCCCGTAGTCAGGTCGCCGTGACCGGCCAGTCCGGTGCGTACTCGTCCGCGACCTCCTCGGCCTCCTTGAACAACTGCCGCCGGGTGCGCTTGGACAACCGGTCGGCGAAGACGGTTCCCGCCACGTGGTCGGTCTCGTGCTGAAGGCACCGCGCGAGCATTCCCGTGCCCAGGATGACGACCGGGGCTCCGGTGTGGTCGACGCCGCGGACGACCGCGCGGTCGGGACGCGCACAGGGGGCGTACGCACCAGGCAGCGAGAGACAGCCCTCCTCGGCGTCGTCGAGGTCCCGGTCGGCGCCGGTGGGGACCTCGAGTACGGGATTGCAGACGACGCCCTCGGTCATCACCTGGTCCTCGTCCGGGCAGCGGAACACGAAGACGCGGAGGTCGACGCCGATCTGGTTCGCGGCGAGGCCCACGCCGTCGGCGGCCTCCATCGTCGCGGCCATGTCCGCCACGAGGGTCGCGAGTGCCTCGTCGTACGCCTCGACCGGTTGGCAGGCCCGGTGCATCACAGGCTCGCCCCATCGGGTGATCGGTCGGACGGTTCCTCCGTCGGGAAGCGTGCCCAACCCCACTCCTTCCGTCCGGCGAGGTGGTGCACGTCTCGCCCTACTGCCGTCGCTGGTGCGGAGCTACCGTACGGGGTCGGCCGGGACCGGCCACGAGAGCCCTGGACCGGAGGTATCTCCATGCCTGCAAGTAATGTCCTGCCGATCGACAAATGCGTGAGTTGTACGGAATCCCCGATCAAGGGGTGAACGCCGGTATGGTCTCGGACATGTCGAATGTGAATCGAGGCGACGACGATCCCGGCGCCAACACGGCCATGTTCCAGCGCTTCGTCGACGACGGTACGAAGCCGGGAACGCAGCCGCCGTGGGCGCCGAGCCGACGCCAGTCCGCCGTCCGGATCGGCGCGATCGCCGTGGTGGCCGTCGTGGCGCTCGCGGTCCTTGTCGTGATCCTCCTGGGCTGAGATCCTCCTGGGTCAAGATCCACCTGGGCCAGGATCCTCCGGGGCTGAGTCGGCCGAGGCTGACCGCCGCGGACCTGACTCACCCGCGCGGGTCAGCGGTCAGTGCGTCATCGCGAGCGCGGCGACCGCGGCACTGACGCTCTGCGGTACGCCCGAGGCGAGGTCACGCGGTAGCTCGGCGACCGGAAACCAGCGAACGTCACGTGACTCCTCGCTCACCACCGGTGTCCGGTCGGCCGGAGAGATGCCGAGGAACTGAACGTCCAGATGCGCCTCCACCCCGCACGGCGCACCATGGCGGGAGAGCATGACCGGCGCGTCGCTGCGGCTGAGTCCGTGGAGTCCGGTCTCCTCCAGTGCTTCCCGCAGGGCCGCCGCGCCGAGTGAGGCGTCGCCGGGCTCGCAGTGCCCTCCGGGCTGCACCCAACGGTTGATCCGGTTGTGGAGGACCAACGCGGTGTACTGCCCACCCGGGTCGAGGATCACCATGCTGGCGGTGAGGTGGGCGGGGGAGCAGCTGCGCCAGACCCCCTCGGAGTACCTCGCCAGGTGGGCCAGGTAGTCGAGCCGGAGCTCCTCCTGCTCGGCGTCTGGCGCCCGCCACTGGGACAGTGCCGCCACCGCGTCCTCGTGCAGCCGGCTCACCGGTCGGATCCGGGCGTGGCCGGTCCCTCTGTGCCGGGTCCTTCTGTGCCGGGCCCTTCCGTGCCGGGTCCTTCCGGGCCGGGATCGTCCGGGTCGGGTCCTTCAGCAGGCGGACCCTCGTCGAACCCGAGGTCGCCGATGTCCATCCGGTCGGGAGAGCTGGCCTGCTCGGCGAACCCGCGCGGGTCGTCGAGATCGTCGCCGGACGGCAGCATGTCCGGATGCGCCCACAGGGCTTCACGGCCGGTGATGCCGCGCGCCTCCCGCAGCGTCTGCCACAGGGTGGCGGCGTCCCGCATCCGGCGCGGACGGAGTTCGAGGCCGACGAGTGTGACGAACGTCTGCTCGGCGGGACCGCCCTCGGCCCGGCGCCGGCGTACGGCCTCGTGGAGAGCGACCGCGGACGGCATCCGGGGGGCGGCGGCGGCCGTCACCACGTCGTCGACCCAGCCCTCGACCAGCGCCAGGGCGGTCTCCAGCCGGGCGAGCGCGGCCTTCTGCCGCGGCGTCTCCTCGGGTTCGAGCAGGCCGCTGCCGAGGGCATCCTGCAAGGCCTCGGGGTTGGCCATGTCGATCCTGCCGGCGAGGTCCTCGAGCTTGCTGACGTCGACGTGCATGCCGCGGGCGTACTCCTCCACGGCCGAGAACAGGTGGGCCGACAGCCACGGCGCGTGGTGGAAGAGCCGCTGGTGGGCACACTCGCGCAGCGTGAGATAGAGACGTACGTCCTCCTCGGGCAGCCCCAGCCCGGTGCCGAACGCGGCGACGTTGGCCGGAATGAGCACCGGCTGACCGAGCGGGCCGAGCGGGAGTCCGATGTCGGTCGATCCGAACACCTCGGTGGCGAGTTGGCCGAGTCCCTGCCCGACCTGGGCGCCGAACATCATCCCGCCGACCTGGGTGAGTACGCCGGTCAGCTGGGCGCCCATCGGCCCCGGCTGCTCGGGCAGTGCCTTCTCCATCGCGCCGACCACATGGGTCGCGAGGGGCTCGATCAGCTTCTTCCACGCGGGGAGGGTGCCGTCGAGCCATTCGGCGCGGTTCCAGGCGAGCGCCTCACCGGCGGAGCCCGCCGGCAGGCTGGTGGCGTCGTCCAGCCAGTGTTCGGCGAGGCGGACGGTCTGGTCGACGGTCGTACGTTCGGCCGGGGTCAGGGAGGCGTCACCGGCCTCCCGGATCGTCTGGCGGGCGGTTTCTTCGGCGAGCTTCCAGTTGATCGGGCCGCCCTCCCACGAGAACATGCTTTGCAGCTGTCCGAAGATCGCGCTGAGGTCGAACCCGCCCAACGGGTTGTCCGAACCGCCGGGTGGCCGCTTCTCGGGCTCCTCGCCCTCGCGCCCGGCACCGGGCTCGTCGTTGCTCACGGTTGGACCTCCGGCAGGATGAGAGATGGCTGCGTACGGATGACGGCGTTCAAGGGGCTGGTGGACGAGCGCGCCACAGCCGTACGTAGCACTGTGTTCATATCGTCCAACCTAGCCCGGGAGTCTCCAGCTGAACGACGAACCCACCCGCGTTCGTGCCCGGCGGAGCCGTCGCACGCCGCGTCGACCTGCCGTCGCGGCCCGCCGTCGCGGCGGACTCGTGGCTGCCGTGACCGGTGCGTCCACGGGAATCGGGCGCTCCCTCGCCGCGCGGCTGGTCGATTTGCCCGAGATCAAACGGGTGATCGGCATCGACGAGCGCCGAGGCGATGTCGAGGGCGTCGAGTGGCGGGTTCTGGAGGTCCGTGACCCTGCGATCGCGCAGCGCATCTCTCGCTGCGACGTCGTGGTCCACCTCGACCTCGACCGCTCGCCCGACTCCGATCCGCGGCAGCGGAGCACGCGCAACGTGGGTGGTACGCAGACGGTGCTGACAGCGGCGGCCGCGGCGGGGGTTCCTCGCGTCGTGCTGTGTACGAGTGCCATGGTCTACGGCGCCGCCCCGGACAACTCCGTGCCGCTCGACGAGGACGGGCCGCTGCGGGCCCGACCCGAAGGCATCGTGTCGGACATGCTGGAGATGGAATGGCTTGCCCGGCGTGCACCGAAGGCGCATCCGGGGCTGTCGGTGACCGTCGTACGCCCGTCGATGCTGGTCGGGCCCGACGTCGACTCGTTCCTCACCCGGCACTTCGAGGCGGCCCGGCTCCTGGTGATCCGCGGCAGCAAGCCGAGTTGGCAGTTCTGCCACGTCGACGACCTCGTGAGCGCGCTGGAGTACGCAGTTCTCGGCAAGGTCGACGGCCCGGTCACCGTGGGCTGCGAGGGCTATCTCGAACAGGACGAGGTCGAGATGCTGTTCGGCCTGCCGCGGCTCGAGCTCCCCGAAGGGCTCGCCCTCGGCGCCGCCGAACGCCTGCACCGGCTTGGCCTCACCCCGGCCCCGGCCAGCGATCTCGCCTACGTCAGCCACCCGTGGGTAGTGTCGTCTGCGAAGCTGCTGGCCGCCGGTTGGCAGCCGGTCTACGACAACGTGACGGCCTGCGAGGTGCTGGCGACCGACGTGGCCGGGCGGCACGCGGCGCTCGGTCGGCGGATCGGTCGACGGGAGACCGCGACAATGGGCGCCGCCGGCGCCACCGTGGCGCTGCTGGGTGCCGCCGCGGTCGTACGCAGGGCACGCCGGAAAAGAGCGCGAGGCGGGACATGACGCAGGTGGCTTCCAGTTCGACCGGGCCGGTGGCCGAGGTGGTTCGGCTCCTCGACGTACGAGAGACGCCGCTGTCTGTCGACGAGGTCCTGGCGGCGATCGCCGACCGCCGGGCCGGCGGGCTTGCGCTGTTCGTAGGAGTCGTACGCGAGGAGGACGGCGGGCGCGCGGTGACCGAACTGGGGTACGAAGCGCACCCTTCCGCGATCGCCGAACTCCGGCAGGTCGCCACGGCCGTGGCGGCGGCACACCCGGTGTGCGCGGTGGCCGCGGTCCACCGGGTGGGCGACCTCGCGGTGGGGGAGGCCGCGGTGATCGTCGGTGTGGCCGCACCGCACCGGGGCGAGGCGTTCGACGCCTGCCGGCAGTTGATCGACGAGCTCAAGGCGCGGGTGCCGCTGTGGAAGCACCAACGCTTCACCGACGGCTCCGCCGAATGGGTCAGCGCGGGGTAGCCCGACTCCCCGTGATCATGTTCGTGATCATGTCGCCCTGCGGGCGGCGGTGATCGGTCGGCCCGTGGCGAAGGGTTCACGGGACGGTCACCTACGCTGGGGCCCATGTCTCGCCGTGTCGCGACGATGACGCTGACCGCCGTCCTGCTCATCGCCCTCATCGCCGTCGCCTGGCTCGTTCCGGTGCCGTACGCCGCGATGAGCCCCGGGCCGACCGAAAACACCCTCGGCACCGTCGACGGCAAACCGATCGTCGAGATCACCGGCCACCAGACGTTCAAGACCAATGGCGCACTAGACCTCACCACCGTCGCGGTGAGCAGCCCCGACCAGGAGCTGGACCTGATCAGCGTCATCGTCGGCTGGATCGATCCGAGCGTCGCGGTCGTTCCGTACGACTATCTCTATCCCGGCGACCCCACACCGGAGCAGGTCGAGCAGCAGAACGCCGAGGCGATGCAGACCTCCCAGCAGACGGCCGTCGCCGCCGCGCTCCGCCAGGCGAAGGAGAAGGTGACGTCGGTCGTCCAGGTGTCGGCGGTCGTCGAGGACACGCCAGCCGTGGGCAGGCTGAAGGCCGGCGACGTGATCGTCGCGGTGGACGGTACGCACGTCACCGATGCCCAGGCCGTCGTCGACGTGGTGGGCAAGCACAAGCCGGGCGACACGATCCACTTCGCCGTACGCCGGGACGGCAAGGACGTGGACGTCACCGTCACCACGGCGAAGGCGCCCAACGATCCAGGCAAGGCGTTCGTCGGGATCACGCCGTTCGACGGCTTCGAGTTTCCGTTCGAGGTGAAGGTCAACCTCGGGCAGGACATCGGCGGTCCCAGCGCCGGCACGATGTTCGCGCTGGCCATCGTCGACAAGCTGACGAAGGGCAGTCTCACCGGCGGCCGGCACATCGCGGGTACGGGTGCGATCGAGGCCGACGGCAAGGTGCAGCCGATCGGTGGGATCCAGCAGAAGATCGCGGGCGCGAAGAAGAACGGCGCCACGACCTTCCTCGTACCGGCGGAGAACTGCCCGGCCGCCGCAGCGGCGGGAATCGACGGCATCCAACTGGTCCGGGTCGACACGCTCGGAGGCGCTGTGCAGTCGCTGAAACGGCTCCTCGACGACCCGTCCACCCGCGTCCCGAGCTGTGCACGGTAGGGCGGGCCGCCTCCGATGCGGCGACCAACCGGACATTGCGGCCGTCGGTGGGCGGGGCGCCGCGGGGGCACCCGGGACGTTTTCGCTAAGTTGCCCTTCCAAGGACGCTCTGACCAGGCGTCGCCTCACCCACGGGCTGGAGCCAGACCCAGACATCCGGCCAGAACCAGACCCGCAGCCAGACCCAGACCGGCAGCCGGACCCAGACATCCGGCCAGACCCAGACCGGCAGCCCGACCCGGACCTCCAGGAGCGATGACGTCGTGAGCAGCTTCTCCGCACCGCGCGATCCGTTCCGGCGCGGACCTTCGGGACCCCGCGGTGGCAACGTCCGCACCAGGGCACTCGTCCCCACGATCATCGTGCTGGTGGTCCTGGCCGCCATCTTCGCGGTCTTCACGAGCTTCTGGACCGAGCGGCTGTGGTTCAGCTCGGTGGACTACTCCCAGGTGTTCACGACCACACTCCTCACCCGCCTGGGCATGTTCATCTCGTTCGGAGTCATCCTCGGCGCGGCGGTCTTCGCCAACCTGGCGCTCGCGCACCGGCTCCGGCCGCGCTATCGCACGATGTCCAACGAGCAGCAGACCCTGGACCGCTACCGCGACGTCATCGATCCACACCGCAAGCTCATCGCCGGCGTGGTGGCGGGACTGCTCGGGCTGATTGCCGGCTCGAGCGCGTCGGGTCGCTGGGAGACCTTCCTGCAGTGGAGTAACGCGACGAGCTTCGGCACCAAGGATCCGCAGTTCGGCCTCGACGTGTCGTTCTACGTGTTCGGCTATCCGTGGTACCGCTTCCTGATCGGCTTCGGCTTCGCGATCATCCTGCTGTCGCTGGTGGCGGCGCTGATCGCGCACTATCTGTACGGCGGCATCCGGCTGCAGACCCAGGGCCAGAAGGCGTCGGCGGCGGCGCAGGCGCACATCTCGGTGCTGCTCGGGCTCTTTGTCCTACTGAAGGCGGTCGCCTACTGGTTCGACCGTTACGGCCTCGTGGTCGCCGCGCACCAGATGTCGAACTCGAGCTTCACCGGCATCACCTACACCGATGCGCACGCGGTCGTGCCGGCCAAGACCATCCTCACGTTCATCGCCGCGATCTGTGCGGTGTTGTTCTTCGCCAACGTCGTACGCCGCACCTGGATGCTGCCCGGCCTTGGCCTCGGCCTGTTGGTCCTGTCGGCCGCGATGCTCGGGTGGGCGTGGCCGGCGATCGTTCAGCAGGTGCAGGTGCGTCCCAACGAGCCCGTGCGCGAGGCGAACTACATCCAGCGCAACATCGACGCGACCCGTGAGGCGTTCGGCGTCGCCGACACCGAGGTCACGAGGTACGAAGCGAAGACCACCACGAGCGAGGGCCAGCTTGCCAACGACGCGGAAACCCTTCCGGGCGTACGCCTGATCGACCCCGCGATCGTCCGGCCGACGTTCGAGCAGCTGCAGCAGGTTCGCGGGTTCTATTCGTTCGCCGAGCCGGCACTCGACGTCGACCGCTACAAGGTCGACGGCGAGACCCGCGACGCCGTGGTCGCGGTCCGCGAGGTCAACCTCGAAGGCGTACCGACCGACCAGCGCAACTGGAACAACGACCACACCGTCTACACCCACGGTCACGGCGTCGTCGCCGCGTTCGGCAACCAGCGCACCAGCGAGGGCAGCCCGCAGTGGATGGAGGGCGGCATTCCCAGCCGGGGCGACCTGGAAAAGTACGAGCCGCGGATCTACTTCGGCGAGTCCTCGCCGCCGTACTCCATCGTCGGGGCGCCCAAAGGCAGCGAGCCGGTCGAGCTGGACGTCCCGGGTAGCACTGGTGACGCCCAGACGACCAACACCTACCAGGGCAGCGGCGGCGTTCCGATCGGGTCGTTCGGCAGCCGGCTGCTCTACGCCACGAAGTTCCAGGACTTCAACATCCTGCTCAACCGGTCCAGGATCAATTCCGAGTCGAAGGTCCTCTACGACCGCAATCCGCGCCAGCGGGTCCAGAAGGTCGCGCCGTGGCTCAACGTCGACTCCGATCCCTATCCCGCGATCGTCGGCGGGCGAGTCAAGTGGATCCTCGACGGATACACGATGTCGGAGAACTACCCGCTCTCCCAGCGGCTGCTCCTGAACGAGGCCACCTCGACGTCGCTGACGCCGCAGCCTGCGATCGTCGGGCAGCCGAGCGAACGGCTCAACTACGTCCGCAACTCGGTGAAGGCGACCGTCGACGCCTACGACGGCACGGTGAAGTTGTACGCATGGGATGAGAAGGACCCCATCCTGCGTACCTGGATGAAGGCGTTCCCCGACACAGTCCAGCCCAAGGCCGAGATTCCGCGCGCCCTTCTCGACCACGTCCGCTATCCCACTGACCTGATGAAGATCCAGCGCGAGATCCTCGCGCAGTACCACGTCACGGATGCGGGCTCGTTCTATCAGGGCACCGAGCGCTGGAAGGTCCCCTCCGACCCGACCAAGGGGGGAACCGATGCGACCAAGCAGCCGGCGTACTACCTATCTGTGCAGATGCCTGGAGTGGACGGGCCGGAGTTCTCCCTGACATCGACATACATCTACTTCAACAGGGAGAACCTCGCTGCCTTCGTTGCCGTCAACGCCGACGCCAGATCGAAGAACTACGGAAAGATCCAGGTCCTGCAACTCGACGACAAGACCCAGATCGACGGGCCGAGCCAGATCGCGAACAAGCTCGACTCCGACACGCGGGTCGCCGACGCGATGCTGCCGCTGACCCGTGGGGAGAGCGAGGCAGTGAAGGGCAACCTGCTGACCTTGCCGGTCGGAGGCGGGCTGCTCTACGTCCAACCCATCTACGTCCAACGCGGCTCCGGCGACGCGGCGTATCCGTTGATGCGTCTGGTCCTCGCGTCGTTCGGGGGCGGTATCGGTGTCGGGCCGACCCTGCAGGATGCGCTCGACATGGTGTTCGCGGGCAACGCTGGTGCGGACACCGGCGAGAACCCGGGATCGGAGCAGCCGCCGCCGGGTGAGGACGGCGAGGCTCCACCACCTCCTTCGGGCGCGGTGCAGCGTGAGCTGGCTGCGGCGAGCGAGGCGTTCGAGGAGGCCGAGGCCGCGCTCAGGGAGGGCGACCTCAGTGCGTACGCCGAAGCCGTGGAGCGTGCCCAGGCGGCCGTCACTCGAGCGCAGGCGGCGCGGAGCGAGGCTCAGGGAGGTGCCGAGGACGGCACGACCCCATCGCCCGAAGAGCCGGCGAACGGTGCGGACGCTGAGGACCCGAACGCCGGCTGAGAGGGGCCTAGGCCAGCCGCTCTTAGCGGCGGGATTGCCCCGATTTGCTGTTCCCCAGCCGGGCCCGTACTCTTGTCCAGGCGACGCGGGGTGGAGCAGTTCGGTAGCTCGCTGGGCTCATAACCCAGAGGTCGCGGGTTCGAATCCCGCCCCCGCAACCACCGAAGGCCCGGACCAGATGGTCCGGGCCTTCGCCTTTGCTATGTGGGGCTTGACCTGCGGT
>JBOHED010000405.1:0-5845 GCA_050700915.1 Actinopolymorphaceae bacterium
ACGGGCGGCTCGTACGCATCCGGCGAGTCCAGGACCGCCGCGACCCCGGCGGCCCCGGCCGGCTCGACCAGCAGCTTGGCGCGTTCGAGCAGGAGGAGCAGGGAACGCGACAGCGACTCCTCCGAGACGGTCACGATGTCGGAGACGTATTGGCGTACCAGGTCGAACGGCGTCACACCCGGACATCCCACCGCGATCCCGTCCGCCGTCGTCGCCATGTGCGGGACCGCGACCGGATGGCCGGCCGAGAGCGAGAGGGGGTACGCCGCCGCGCCCGCCGCCTGCACACCCACCACCTTCGCCTCCGACCCCGCTCCCGCCAGAGCGGCCGCGATCCCGGCGACGAGACCGCCGCCGCCCACCGGGACGAGCACCGTCGCGACGTCGGGGCACTGCTGGGCGATCTCCAGGCCGAGCGTTCCCTGACCGGCGACCACGTCCGGATGGTCGAACGGATGGATGAGCACACCACCCGTGTTGTCTGCGTACGCCTGCGCTGCCTGCAACGCCTCGTCCACCGTCCCACCGGCGAACCGGACCTCCGCACCGTAGGAGCGGGTGGCCTCCTCCTTCGGGATCGGCGCACCCACCGGCATGAAGACGGTCGCGGCCGTGTCGAGCAGGCTTGCCGCAAGCGCGACTCCCTGGCCGTGGTTGCCGGCACTTGCGGCGACCACGCCCCGCGCGCGTTCTTCCGGCGGCAGCCGGGCGATCCGGACGTACGCACCGCGAATCTTGAACGAACCCGCCCGCTGGAGGTTCTCGCACTTCAACTGGACCGGGCCACCCACGCGGGCCGAGAGCCAGCGCGAACCCTCCATCGGTGTCGTCCGGGCGATCCCGTCGAGGAGTTCCGCCGCGCGGGTGATGTCGGCGAACAGGGTGGCCAGGGCAGGTGGACGCGATGCCATGAGCGCAGTCTGACACTCTCGAGCGCCCCAGCCGCGGCTGCGTGAGGGACCCCTCCGCCAACCGTCGTGTGGATGAGGGGACCCTTCCGCCAACCGCCGTGTGGATGAGGGGACCCCTCCGCCAAACCGCGCTTGGATGAGGGGACCCCTCCGCCAACCGCCATGTGGATGAGGGGACCCCTCCGACGAACCTATGGGCGCAGGGTCCCCTCATCCAAGCGGCCGGCGCACCAACCACGGCGCACCAACCACGGCGCGCCGGCCATCCAACGGCGGCCGTACGCGCTCATTCGACATCGGCCGCCACAGGCGGGGCGTCACAGTGGATGCTCGGGCGAGGCCGGCGTACAAACGAGTGCATGGGAGTCCCCCGGCCGCCTGGACCGCACGGCATGCTGCTCTACGCCGGCATGCTCGCGCGCGGCGCCCCTACGGCCTACTTCACGCACGTCACCAGGAGACATCCCCGACTCTCCCACCTCCGGCTGGGTCGCGAACACGTCTACGTACTCGGGCATCCCGACCTGGTGCACGAACTGTTCGTCGTCCACGCCCGGGCCACACGGAAAGGGCGGGCCCTCGAACGGATCCGGATACTCCTCGGCGACGGCCTGCTGACGAGTGAGGGGGACCTCCACCGTACGCAGCGACGGTGGATCCAGCCGGCACTCCATGGTGGGCGGGTGTCCGCGTATGCGCCGACGATGGTGACGGCCGCACTGGAGCGAGACGCCCACTGGCAGACCCTCACCGCTGCGAACCAGCGGGGTGGCGGCCCAGTGGACGGTACGACCGTGAACGACGGTACGACCGTGAACATGGCGGAGGAGATGTCCGGTCTCACGCTTGCGGTCGTGGGGAGGGCACTGTTCGGCGATGACCTTCGCGAGCAGGCCCGCCAGGTGGCGGATTCGTTGGGCGTTCTGCTGCGCGGGTTCCAGCGGCACCTGCTGCCGGGAAGTGATCTGCTGCTCCGACTCCCCACGCGCCGGCGGGCCCGACTCTTCGCCGAAGTCGACCGGCTGCACCTGCTCGTTCGCCAGCTGATCGACCGCCGTCGAGCGGCGCCGCCCGGGCCGGACCTGCTGTCGTCTCTGCTCGCGAACGTCGACGACGACACACTCGTCCGCGACGAGGTGATGACCCTGCTGCTCGCCGGCCACGAGACGACAGCGACCGCATTGACGTGGACCTGGTGGTTGCTGTCGGAGCATCCTGACGTCGCTGCCTGGCTGCACGAGGAGGTGGACCGGACCTCCCGCGACGGAGTGTCGTACGCCGACGTAGAGCGCCTGCCCCGCACCAAAGCGGTGTTCGCCGAGGCGATGCGGCTCTATCCTCCGTCATGGATCCTCGGCCGGCGTACGCTCGTCGATCTCGATCTCGACGGCTGGACCGTTCCGGCGCGGTCGCTGTGCGTGGCGAGTCAGTGGGTCCTGCACCGTGATCCGAGATTCTGGGACTCGCCGCGGGAGTTCAGGCCGTCGCGGTGGATCACTCCTGAAGGACGCTGGGACGAGGCTGCGCCGGGACAGCCACGTGCTGCGTACCTTCCGTTCGGCATCGGGTCCCGGATCTGCGTGGGCCTGGCGTTCGCGTGGGCGGAAGGTGTTCTCGTCCTCGCGACGCTGGCCAGCCGTTGGGCACCGCGGACCGTGCGGGACCAGGTCATCGCCGTGCGACCCGCCATCACCCTGCGACCAAGGGACGGCATCCGGATGACCCTCCGCCAGCGTTGATCCGCTTCCCTGTGATCATGAAGCGAGCCCTTGTCGCCCTCGCCACGCTAGCCATCGGCGGCCACGGAACGCACGAGAGGGACTTCGTAAAGTAATAGTTGCATGACCCAAGTATCGGCATACACTTGCGCGGTGCAAGCAGTTCACACGGATGCCGATCGACGTGGCCGCCTCCGCGATCTCCCGAGGGACACACCGGAAGCGCTGCTCGTCGCCCTGATGCGGATGATCCGCCTGCTCAAGCGGGCGCAGCCTACCGGGATCGAACCCGCCCTCCAGTACGTCCTCTACACGGTCAACTGTGCGGGCCCACTCCGGCTCTCCGACCTGGCCGGACAGGTCCAGCTCGACGTCTCCACCGTGAGCCGTCACGCCCGTGCGCTCGAGACGGCCGGCTACCTGCACCGCACCGCCGATCCCGACGACCGCCGGGCGGCACATCTCTCGGTCACGAACGCCGGCCGCAAGGTACTCGACGATGCCTTCGCGCGCCGCAGGGCGATCCTCGACGCGGCGCTCACCGACTGGCCCGCCGACGACCTGCACACGCTCGAACGCCTACTCAACCAGCTCGCCGACGACCTCGAGCACCAGTCTCCGCGGGCGCCGGACCACCCGGGTTCCGGTCCGCCCGTCTCAGCCGATCCGCCTGCCACGCCACAGACGCGCGAAGCCTGACCACCGACATACCGACGCGGGCACCGACCGCCGCCTTCGTCGCGCTGACTCGGCCGGTGCTGACCCGGCCGGTAGAGACAGTTCCAGACAAGAGAACCTCGCAGGAGATCATTCGATGACCGAGCAGCAACCTCCACCCTCGACCACGTCCGCCGCCGCATCCGCAGCGTCGGCGGCGCCCGCCACGTCCGCGGCAGTCCCGGCTGGTGCGGCGCCGGCGGAGGCCGAGGGCCACACGTACCTCTCCCACCGGCAGATCCTCGTCGTGCTCGGCGGACTGATGACCGGCATGCTCCTCGCCGCACTCGACCAGAGCATCGTCGGGACCGCACTCCCCCGCATCGTCAGCGACCTCGGCGGCCTCGACAAGCTGGCCTGGGTCGTGACGGCGTACCTCCTCACGTCCACGGCCTCAACGCCTCTGTGGGGCAAGATCTCCGACCTCTACGGCCGTCGGCCCATGTTCCAGGCGGCCATCGGCATCTTCCTCGTCGGCTCCGTACTCTCGGCGCTGGCGCAGAACATGGTCGAGCTCATCGGCTTCCGGGCCATCCAGGGCCTCGGCGGCGGCGGCCTGATGGCCCTCGCGTTCGCCGTGATCGGCGACATCATCCCGCCCCGCGAACGCGGCCGGTACCAGGGCTACTTCGGCGTCGTGTTCGGCGTCTCCAGTGTCGCCGGTCCCCTGCTCGGCGGCTGGTTCACCGACGGGCCGGGCTGGCGCTGGATCTTCTGGATCAACATTCCGATCGGCGCGGCCGCGCTGGTCGTCACGTCGTACGCCCTGCGGATGCCGAAGATCCGCCGCAACCACAAGATCGACTACCTCGGCGCGGCCACGATCGTGGCAGCGGTCTCCTGCCTGCTGCTGTACCTGTCGTGGCGCGGGGTGTCGTTCGGCTGGACCGAGGGGTGGGCGCTCGGGCTGCTGGGGGCCAGCGCCGCGCTCGTGCTGCTCTTCGTTCTCGTCGAGTCCCGCGCCGCCGAGCCGATCATTCCGCTGCGGCTCTTCCGCAACCCGGTCTTCAGCGTGAGCAATGCGTTCGGGCTCCTCGCGGGGTTCGTGATGTTCGGCACGATCATCTACCTGCCGTTCTACCTCCAGGTGGTCAAGGGCATGTCGCCGACGACCTCGGGCCTGGCGATGCTGCCGACCGTCGCGGGGATCTTCACGTCCTCGATCGGCTCGGGCCAGCTGATCACCCGTACCGGGAAATACAAGATCTATCCCGTCATCGGTGCCCTGGTCATCGCCGTCGGCGTGTGGCTGCTGTCCCGCCTGCATGCGGACTCGACGCTGTGGACGATCGGGGCGTTTGCGTACGTCGTCGGGTTCGGGCTCGGTTTCACGATGGCGACGATCATGACCGCGGTCCAGAACTCCGTGCAGATGCGGGACATGGGTACCGCCTCCAGTTCGGTGACGTTCTTCCGGACCATGGGCGGCGCGATCGGTACGGCGATGTTCGGGGCCATCCTCACCAGCCGGCTGTCGACCCACCTGGCCGAGACGCTGCCCGCTGGGGCGGCCGCGCGGATACCCGAAGGCGCCACCCAGAACGTCACCGCCATCCAGAACCTCCCACCGGCGCTGAAGGAGCCGGTGATCGAGGGGTTCGTACGTTCCTTGCACGACGTCTTCCTGGCAGGTGTGCCGTTCGCGCTGGCGGCGTTCGTCATCGTGCTGTTCCTCAAGGAGCTACCGCTGGCGACCGGCCGACCGGAGCCTGGTCCCGCGCCCGAAGGCGGCGCTGAGCCCGAACTCGCCCGCTCGCGCTAGCCAGTGATGGCCTGTTGGAGGTTTGACGCCTTCTAGACCGTCAAGCCTCCAACAAGTCGTCCGGCTTACTTGCGGCTCTCCTGCACGAGGTGGCGGACGACGCCGTTCAGGACGGCGATGAGAGGTACGGCGAACAGCGCGCCGGCAATGCCCGCGAGATAGGCACCGGCAGCGATTCCCAAGATGATCGCCACCGGGTGCAGCCGGACGAACCTCCCCAGCAGGAACGGCTGCAACACGTGCGCCTCCAACTGCTGCACCAGCAGGACACCGCCGAGCATGATGACCGCGACGATCGGCCCCTTCGCGACGAGGGCGACCAGCACGGCGACGGCCCCTGACACGAGCGCACCGATGATCGGGACGAACGACGCGAGGAACACCAGTACGCCGATCGGTACGGCGAACGGCAGGCCGAGGATCAGCGCGACCGCCATGATCCCCACCGCGTCGACGAACGCCACGATCACCGTCGCCCGGACGAACGCCGTCAGGGACACCCAGCCGCGCCGCCCCGACGAGTCGGCCAGGGCGCGTGCCGAACGTGGGAAGAAGCCCACCAGGAAGCGCCATATCCGCTCGCCGTCGTACAGCATGAAGTACGTCGTGAACAACGCCAGGAACAGGCCACCGACCACGTGACCCACCGTGGTACTCACCTGGAGGGCGCCCTGGGTCAGTTCGTCGGTGGTGAAGAGCCGGCCCAGCGACTGGAACGCGTTGTCGATGTCTGCCCT